>CAKVKI010000027.1 GCA_934754975.1 uncultured Alistipes sp.
GCGTTACGAATGGAAGGCGTCCAGGCAGAAGGGATGTCCCGCAGGATCGAACAGCGTCCGGGAGTCGTCGAAAAACTGCTCCTCGGCAATCTTTGCTCCACAGCCGACGGCAAACCGGGTCGCTTCTTCGAGGTCTTTGACGATCAGATCGAAGTGCATCATCTGGCCCTGCTCACCCGCTTTCCACGGCCATACGGGCGGGCGGTAGGTTTCCGTCTCCTGAAAGGCCATTACTTGTCCGGCAGGCGAGGTGACTGCCGCTGTCCCCTCGTGCGCCGGATGGGTCAGTTCCCAATCCAGCAGCCGGCTGTAAAAATCCGACAGAACCGCGGCCTGCCCGACGCCGCAGTCGATCACGATCGGTCCCGGTTTAATGGCGGGCCGCCGCCGGCTATTTTTCTTCGGGTTCATTCTGCGTCTGTTTGACGATACCCTTGTTCGAGCGGCCGTCGATGCAGACCCACAGCGGGCGTTCGAAACGCACCTGCCGCAGGAAACTGCCTTCATAGATCGCGCCGCGTTTGTTCAGCTCCTCTTCGCGGAATACGCCGTCGCCGCGGAAGGGACTGATCGTCAGGTAACCTACGCCCAGCGAAGTGACGTTCTGGAAGAAATGCGTGCCCTGCGACGGCTCGACATTGAATTTCTCGATGCCGCACTCGACGATCACCTTGGCTTCGGAGATGTGGTTCCATTTGACGGGTACGCCGAGGAACGGGTCCGACGAACCCCAGCGGCCGGGGCCGACGAGGATGTAGGAGCGTTTTTCGTCGCGCATGCGGCGGTTCAGCTCCAGCAGTTCGTCGGCGATCTGCTCGGTCGAGAGCGAACTGAACGTCTCGCTTTTGATGTAGATGATGTCCGAAATGTCGCTCATCATGCCGATACCGAGGGCGTTCTCGCCGTAGACCAGCGCATCGGAGATGTCCACTTCGCTCCAGTCGATCGGCCGGTTTTCCTGGTTGTCGATGATCGGCCTGATTTGCAGCAGGTTGAAGATCTGCTGCTGTCCCGGCGCCACGTCCATATTGACGGCGAATTCGACCTCCACGGGGCAGCGCATCTCCTCGGCGCCCATGTGCAGGATGTCGGTGATGATCTCCGCCAGCGGGAAGGTGTTGTATTTCAGAATGTTGTTGAACGTGATGACCTTGCGTCCACGGTCGAAGGGACTGTCCGAAATGCGCTCGTTCTCGCGGTCCCATACCGAGCAGACGAAGCGCGAATTGCGGAATCCGGCGATCTGCGTAATGTCGAGCCGCCGCAGGTTCACCGCGTCGTCGATCGACGTGCGGAACTCTTCGGGCTGCAGGCTCAGGGCCAGCACCTCGTTCTGCGTGTCGCGCAATGCCAGTTCGGGGGTCGAGGTCTGGAGTACCTTCTGCGGATAGCGGGGCGAGAAACGCAGCGTGCGTCCGCCGTCCACGACCAGTTTGCCCAGTCCCATGGCGACGTTGCACACGCCGTCCCCGGCGGCTTCGTCGCCGATGGGGTAGTAGTTGATCGAACGCGCCACGCCCGAGAAGGTCGGGAAGAAAAGCCCGTCCTGCTCCGTGCCGCACACCTCCTGGATGATGACGGCCATTTTCTCCTCCGAAATCAGGTTCTGCGACGAGGAGAGATAGGCCCTCGACGAGGAGAAGTAGACCGAAGCGTATACGCTCTTGACCGCCTTGAGCAGCAGTCGCAGCATCTGGTCCCCGTTGTCCACATAGGGAATCATGTAGGTCGAGTAGATGCCGGCGAAAGGCTGGTAATGCGAATCTTCGAGCTTCGACGACGACCGCACGGCCAGCGGCGTACTGACGGTCTTGATGTAGGCTTTCAGCTCCCGCTGCAGTTTGACGGGAATCGTCGAGCTGACGAACTCCGAGAGAATCTCTTCGTCCGAAAACTCCTGCGAAATGATGTATTTGAGTCCGTTGTTGCGGATGAATTCGTCGAAATAATCCGTTGCGATCACCACCGAGCGGGGAATCATGATGCGCAGGTTGTCGTGCTTGTCGTACTGGCGGTGCTTGAGCAGCATCGAGTTCATGAACGCCAATCCGCGGGCCTTGCCCCCGAGCGACCCTTCGCCGATGCGGGCGAAAGCCACCGCGTCGCTGTAGGTCTCGGTGTCGAAGCGCGCCACCACGCCCTGCCCGAGCAGGATGCGGTAATCCTTGATGAGGTTCACGATGCGCTGCCGGTGTTCTTCGGTCGTGGCGAACTGGCTCTTGTTGCCCCGGCGGATGGCCGCGGCCAGCGGGAAAAGGCCCCGCGAATAGAGCCACTTCGAGAGGTGGTTCTGCGAGGTGTGGTATTCGAACGCCTTGTCGGGGATCGTGGCGATCATCTGCTGCATCTGCACCAGGTCCTTGGCCCGGCCGATGACGGCTCCCGTATCGGGGTCCTTGAAGAGAAAGTCGCCGAATGCGAACTCCTTGGCGATATATTCGTGCAGCTGCGAGAGCAGCGTTTTCGAATTCTTGGCAATGAATCCGGCTCCCAGCCCGCGGGCCTGCTCTTCGAATTCGGTCTGCGACGACTGCAGCAGTACGGGCATCAGCGGATTGTCCTCCTTGATGCGGCGGCAGAGGTCGATGCCGGCGTCGCGCTTCTCGCTTTCGGGCGGATCGTTGCGATGGAGTACGAATCCCACGTCGGAAATCACGCCCAGCATGTTCTTTTTGTAGCGGTCGTAAAGCTCCACGGCCTCCTCGTAGTTGGTGGCGAGCAGGATTTTGGGACGCGCGCGTTTGCGCAGGATCTGCTGCTGTTCGTTCAGGGCGTCCTTCAGGAATTCGGTGTTCTGCAGCAGGATCAGCTTGTAGAGTTCGGGCAGGTAGGTCGAGTAGAAGCGGATCGAGTCCTCGACCAGCAGAATGGCCTGCACGCCGCCCTCGACGATATCCTCCTCGGCGTTCATCTTGTCCTCGACCAGCTTGATGATGGCCATGATCAGGTCGGTGTTGCCGTGCCAGCCGAAGATGTAGTCCAGTCCCGAACGGTCCTGCTCCTCGATGCGGCGGTAAATGTCCTTCGAGAAGGAGGTGAGCAGCGCCACGGGAATCTGCGGGTGACGCTCCTTGACGATCTTGGCGAATGAGAAGACGTCCAGTTCGCCCACGTTGTACATCGTCAGGATGAAGTCGAACGAATCGTCGCGCCCGAGCAGCTCCAGCGCTTCGCGCGTCGAGCTGACGCGTGTGAACGACGGCGGGTTCGACATGTTCAGGTCGAGGTACTCCTGATTGATCTGCGACTCGATATGGCCGTCTTCCTCAAGAATATACCCGTCGTAACTGCAGCAGACCAGCAGGATTTTGTGGATGCGGTATTTCATGAAACGGTACTGGGGCCTGTTGCCGTCCGAAAGGTATTGTTCGAGATTTCTGTTCATCGTGTCGCCTGATTTATTTTAACAAAAGTAGAAAAAATCCGCGAAATGAGAAAACAGGCGCTTTTACCTTCGGGCGATCTCCGCCGGCTGAAGCGGCGGCGGGGATTTTCAGTATTCCGCAACCGGAACTCGGGGCCGGGTTTCCGCGCCCGCCGGCGCTTCGGCGCTGAAAACCATGTGCCGCCACAGGTACGGGATGCGGCCTGCGCCGGTGAAGGTCATGTCGCGGAACCCGGCCTCCCGAAGCAGGATGGCGAGCGTCCTGCGGGACCAGAATTTGATATGGCCGCCCTCCCACAATGCGCTGTAATGGCGGTCCGTTTTACCGGCGGCGGCGATCGAGAGGTTTTTCAGGTAACCGTGGTAGGGCGTGGTGAGAATGAAGCGTCCGCCGCCGTTGGCTTCGAGTATCTTTCGGACGAAGGCGACGAATGTCCGCGGACTGTAAAGATGCTCGATGACCTCCATCGAGATTACGGTTTTAAAGGGAATTTTCAGCAGTTCGGGCGGCAGTTCGCCCGTCATTACGTCGCAGACGAAAAAACGGCCGGAATTACCCTCCCCCGTCCGGTTGGCGATGGCTATGCCCTGCTGCGATGCGTCGATGCCGTAAACATTGTAGCCCTTGCCTGCCAGGTAATTGGCGACGAATCCGTTGCCGCAGCCGACGTCCAGAATCGGGGAGCCGTCGGCCGGCAGCAGCCGCTCTATGTATTTACAGAGAAATTTGTGGTAGAACACAGGCTGAGCATCGCTCCAGCCGAATTCGTTGTAACTGGTTGCCATAGGGGGATTGTGGGAGTATGTAAACGCAATTGCTGCAAAGGTAAACAATTATTTCTTTGCAGGCAAACAGAAATAGCCGCTGAAATCCGGTCGGCGGCTTCGTGACTTTCCGGGCCGTTTCATTTCATTTTCGTTTTTTATTTCTATCTTTGTTCTGGTCTATAAAAAACACGTGTAAATGAATAGTGACAAATACGTTCTCCAGGAGGTCGCCACGCCCGCGCTCGAACGCGAGTGGCTCGACTTCCCCAAGAAGATTTACAAGGGCAACCGCAACTGGGTCTGCCCGCTCGATCCCGATATCCGCAAGATTTTCGATCCGGCCCGCAACGAGCAGTTCGCCGACGGCGAAGCCATCCGCTGGGTGGCGCGCAACAAGGCCGGCGAGGTCGTAGGACGCATCGCGGCGTTCTATAACCGCGAGAAAGCCGCCCTCGAAGAGCAGCCTACCGGCGGCTGCGGATTCTTCGAGTCGATCGACGATCAGCAGGTCGCCGACCTGATGTTCGACGCTTCGCGCATGTGGCTGGTCAGCCGCGGCATGGAGGCGATGGACGGTCCGATCAATTTCGGACAGCGCGACGCCTGGTGGGGGCTGCTGGTGCAGGGGTACGAATTTCAGCCGCTGTACGAGAATCCCTACAACCCGCCTTATTACAAGGAATTGTTCGAAAATTACGGATTCAGGAACTACTTCAACCAGAATACCTACATTTGGAAAATCTACGACGACGACGTGAACGCCATGGTCCACGACCGGGCCAAACGTCTGTTCCAGACTCCGGGGTACCGCTTCCGCCAGATCGACATGTCGCGTATCGAGGAGGAGGCCGAGAACTTCCGTATTATATATAATAAGGCCTGGTCGCTCTTCTCGGGCGTGAAACCCATGACGCAGGAAGAGGCGCTGAAAATCATGGAGACGATGAAGCCGATCATCGACCCGGAGATCATCTTCTTCGCCTACTTCAACGACGAACCGATCGGTTTTTTCATCATGGTTCCCGACCTGAACCGCATCATCGGCAAATTCAACGGCAAATTCGGGCTGATCCAGAAACTGCGCATGCTCTGGGACCTGAAGGTCCGCAAGGCCAGCGACCGTATTTTCGGCATCATCTTCGGCATCGCCCCCGAATTCCACGGCAAAGGCGTCGAGTCGGGCATGATGCGCTTCATTCTCGAAAAATACATGCGCACGCCGCGCAACCACTACAAGACCATCGAGTTCGCATGGGTGGGCGACTTCAATCCGGTGATGAACCGCATGATCGAAAGTTACGTCTGCGCCACGCGCCACAAAGTCCACACCACCTACCGCTACCTGTTCGACCGGACGAAGGAGTTCCACCGCTGTCCGCGTCTGGGCGTGAAACGCCGCGAATAAAACCTTAAAATCCTGATATGAAAACCACTGCATTCACCAAGTACCACATTGCCGCGGGGGCTAAAATGGCCGAATTCGCGGGATACAATATGCCGATCGAGTTCACGGGCATCAACGACGAACACATGGCCGTCCGCAGCGGCGCCGGCGTCTTCGACGTGAGCCACATGGGCGAAATCTGGGTCAAGGGGCCCAAAGCGCTCGACCTGCTGCAGCGCATCACGACCAACGACGTGTCGAAGCTTTTCGACGGCAAGGTGCAGTACACCTGCATGCCCAACGGCCGGGGCGGTATCGTGGACGACATCCTCGTCTACCGGGTCGATGCCCAAACCTACATGCTCTGCGTCAATGCCGCCAATATCGAAAAGGACTGGAACCATATCTGCGAACAGGGCCGGGCGTTCGGCATGGAGGCAGGTCACGGCAAGGAGCTTTACAACGCTTCGGACGAGATCTGCCAGCTGGCCGTACAAGGTCCCCTGGCGATGAAGATCGTGCAGAAGATGTGTGACGAGCCGGTTGGGGAGATGGAGTACTACACCTTCAAAAAGATGAAGGTCGCAGGCTGCGACGCCATCCTTTCGATCACGGGCTATACCGGATCGGGCGGCTGCGAGATTTACGCGGCCAACGAAGACGGCGACAAACTCTGGAAAGCGCTCTGGGCGGCCGGCGAAGAGTTCGGACTCAAGAATATCGGTCTGGGCGCGCGCGATACGCTGCGTCTGGAGAAGGGCTTCTGCCTCTACGGCAACGACATCGACGACACCACCTCGCCGCTCGAAGGCGGACTAGGCTGGATTACCAAATTCGCCGAGGGCAAGGACTTCATCGACCGCGCCCTGCTGGAGAAGCAGAAGGCCGAGGGGCTGACGCGCAAGCTGGTGGGATTCAAACTGATCGACCGCGGCATTCCGCGCCACGGCTATAAGATCGCCGCGCCCGACGGTACGGAGATCGGCCATGTCACTTCGGGCACGATGTCGCCCTGCATGAAGATCGGCTTCGGACTCGGTTACGTGAAACCCGAATACGCCAAGGCAGGCACGCAAATCGCTGTCGTCGTGCGTGAGAAACCCCTCCGCGCCGAAGTGGTGAAGATTCCGTTCGTTTAATCCGCTGCGGCGGAGCCGTACGCAACAGCCGCCTGGGCCGGGACGGGTCCCGGCCGTGAAAAGCGATTAGTAACTATAAAAAGCTCGTTTTATGAAAGCAAAATACCTCGGACTCGACCTTTCGAGTCCCGTCGTGGTCAGCAGTTCGCCCTATACGGCCACGATGTCCAACATCGAACAGTGCGTGCGCAACGGTGCGGGCGCCGTGGTCCTCAAGTCGATCTTCGAGGAGCAGATCATCCGCCATGCCGCGGCCCTCGATTATGCGTCGCAGCAGGGCATGGGCGATTCGGGTGAATACCTCGAACGCTATATCGGCGATGCCTACAAGGGCGAATTCCTCAAACTCGTCGCCGATGCGCGCACGACCGGCGTACCCGTCATCGCAAGCATCAACTGCATCGCTTCGGCCGATGCGTGGACCGACTATGCCGTTTCGATGGAGCAGGCCGGAGCCGCGGCGCTGGAACTGAACATCTTCCTGCAGCCGACCGACCGCCACCGTTCGGCGCAGGAGCTGGAACAGGAGTATGCCGACGTCGTACGCCGCGTGGCCGAGGCCGTGAAGATTCCCGTGTCGGTGAAACTGCCCATGCGCCTGACCAATGTGCTGGCCGTGGCCGATTCGCTGCTGGCGCGCGGCGCCCGCGGCGTGGTGATGTTCAACCGGTTCTTCGAACCCGATATCGACGTGGAACGCATGACGTTCGTGAACGGCGATCCGTTCAGCGAACCGTCCGAACTGCGCAACGTCCTGCGCAGCGTAGCGCTCTGCACGACGGCCGTGCCGCAGCTCGACGTCTCCGTATCGACGGGCGTACATGACGGCGAAGCGGCCGTGAAAGCGCTGCTGTGCGGTGCAAGTGCCGTGCAGATATGCTCGGCGATCCACGAAAAGGGATACGGCGTGATCGTGGACATCAACCGTTTCATCGACCTGTGGGCCGAACGCCACGGCTTCGAGTCGCTGGCCGAGTTCCGCGGCCGGATGAATTACGGCAATGCCGAAAGCGACGTCTACCAGCGCGTTCAATACATGAAATATTTCCCGCACGACGCCGAATAGCTGCGCGCGGGAGCGATTTGCGAAGAGTGCATCCCGGGGACCATCACGGTCTCCGGGATGTCTCTTTTTTTACGGAGATCCCGCCGCAGGGAAATACAGAGCCGATTTTTTCATGCCGGAAGCAAAAACATCTTTTGCAGGTTACGTATTCGGAGCCGGATATGTGTTCTTACTATAGGCGTCGTTACGGACGACGCCCCCGAACCGACCGAAACTCAACAAACCTTAAAATTAAAACGAATGAAAAGAATCTTGACTCTGATGTTCGTCGCTGCGACCGTTTTCGCTTACGGATGCAGTGACAACTTCGACGATTCGGCCCTGTGGAAGGACATCGACGGGATGTACAAGAGCCTCAATGAACTCAAGGCTCAGGTCACGACGATGCAGCAGCAGCTCGACGCACTGGCCGCAGTCGTCAGCGGCGGCGCCGTCACCGGAATCACGCAGGATGCCGACGGGCACTACATCGTCAGTTACAAGGATGCCGACAATGTGGAGCATACGATCGACATCGCGACCATGGACGATGCCAACACCCAGCCGATCATCGGCATGAAGGCCGACGGCGAAGTGTACTATTGGACCGTCACCACGGGCGGCAAGACCGCATGGCTGCTCGATACCGACGGTGCGAAAATCCCCGTTACGGGCCGTACGCCCGAAATAGGCGTCGACGATCAGGGCTATTGGACGGTCTTCGGCAAGCGGATTACCGATGCGTCGGGCAATCCGGTGAAGGCCGAGGGCAAGAGCGCCTCGGTAATCACGAAGGTCGAAATGAAGGACGACGGCACGGTAGTCTTTACGCTCGGCGACGGCGTGCAGGTCACGGCGCAGGTGCAGAACGGCTTCAACGTGCTGCTGAGCGTCGAACCCCGGACCGTGGTGACCGACATCACCCGGCCGCTCGTTGTCACCTATACGCTCGTGGGCGAAACCGAAACTTCGGTGCTGACCGTCGAGAAGGCCGAAGGACTCACGGCCCTGCTCAGCGAACAGGACAAGACCATTACCGTGACTTTCCCCGGCAATTTCGAGGAGGGCCGTTTGGTCGTGATGTTCTACGACGGCGCGGACAACGTGATTATCAAACCGCTGGTCTTTACCACCATGGAAGGCGCCCCGACGGGCATCCGCAACGCCGACGACCTGAAGGCTTTCGCTTCGGCGGTCAATGCCGGCAAGAGCCTGGCCAAATATACGATCGACGGCGAGGTCTGCCTGATGAACGACATCGACATGGCGGGCACGGACTGGAGCGATTATGTGATCGGCGGAGTCGTAACTCCCAGCACTGCCGATGCGAACAAGGCGGTCACCTATGCCATGGGTGAAAATGTCTTTAATAAAGTGTTCAACGGCAAGAACTTCGCGCTGAAGAACGTCGATTGGACCTTCGACCTGGCGGACGGCAATGTCGCCCACGGTCTCTTCTCGGCCCTCGGCGCCGAAGGCGAAATCAAGAACCTCACCATCGAAGGCGTCATCCGTCTGACGGGTGCGGCCCCGCAGGGTGCGGCGATCGGCGCTTTTGCCGGCTATGCCGAAGGTAAAATCACCTCCTGCACCAATAAGGCCGCGATCGCCTTCGCGGGCAGCGACGCCGCCAACATCTCGGTATGCATGGGCGGCATCGCCGGATATATCCAGAACGCGACGCTGACGCAGTGCGTCAACGACGGCGCGCTGACCTGCGGCACGATCGCCAACACGGGCAACGGTTCCAATTCGGGATTCCATCAGGGCGGCATCGTCGGTTACATGAAGACCTCGTCCCTGACCGAATGCACCAACAACGGCGCCCTGAGCGCTCCCTCGGGACGCAGCGGCGGCATCGTGGCCGTGGCTACCAGCGGTCAAGTGACCGCATGCGTCAACAACGGGAAGGTGCAGGACGACGTGAACGGTATTTTCGGCGTCAATCCGGGCTATAAGCGCATGGGCGGACTTGCCGGCGGCGCTTCGGCCGACGCCGCGTTCACTTCGTGCGTCAACAACGGCGACGTCTTCTCGCAGCTGGGCTGCCGCACGGGCGGCTTTGTCGGCCATAACGAGGCCAAGATCACCAAGTGCGAGAACAAGGGCGTCATTCTTTCGGACCACACGCTGTCAGGAACCAATTACCACGGTTCGGGCTGGGCGGCCGGTTACAACAAGAGCGCCGACCTGATTACCGAATGTGTGGTCGGCGGCCGCGTGGGCGATTATACCGCATATAAGGACAATCCGCAGTCGGCTCCCGAAGCGACCTATGCCATGGCGATCGTACACGGGAAATTCGATCCGACGCTCAACGGACTGAGCGACCAGTACGAGGAGTTCTACGATTGGGAAATGACCGAAGAGACGCAGCTGGCCGAGGGCGTGAAGTTCTACCACTATGCGATGAAGAATTTCGCCCAGAACGTCTATGTCGTCGAGGCCGACCTGACCAATCCCAACGTGGTGTTCGAAACGGTCATGGCCGATGAACTCTGCCTCAACCCCAATGCCAACAACAACTCGAACAACGGCAAGAAGCTGCGCGAAACGCTCTCCGAGACCTGTACGCGCCGCCGCGCCGAGGGCCGCAACATCGTTGCCGGCATCAATACGGGCTTCTTTAATTCGCACGACGGCTTCCCGCGCGGATTCCACATCGAATACGGCGAACCGGTCTTTATCAACAACCCGACCGTGCGCCAGTCGCTTTCGAACCACCGTCCCGGCTTCACCTTCTTCGAGGACCGCACCGTCAGCTTCGACAACCGCAGCTTCACGGGCTATCTCAAGGTGAACGATACGGACTATGAATACTACTCGGTGAACGATACGATCGTCCGTCTCAACAACACCGACGGTTACGACGCCAATCTCTATACCTCGCGCTTCCGAAAGGAGCCGCATCCGGGCATCTACAACCCGGTGGGCAGCGATGCGCTCTTCGTCGTGGGCCGCTGCTCGCAGCAGATGACCGTCAATGACGGCTGGTTCGACGCGACGGTCACGGCGATCGTGGACGGCCGCAACGGAGCTTCCGTCGAGGTGCCGTTCGTGAGCGAAAAGACCGATTGGGTGCTTCAGGTGACGGGCGAAAAGGCTGCGGCGCTGGCCGCGGCGCTCAAGGTGGGCGACGCTGTCCGGATCAACGCCAACGTATCTATCGGCAACGCTTCCAAACAGATTATCATGCACAACTCCAGCATGTACCGCTTCCTGAACGGCGGCAACTGGAATGCAGTGAGCGATGCGACGCTCATGCCGGCCACCTGCATCGGAGCCGATCAGGCCGGTACGACCGTCAAGCTGGTCTGCGTGGACGGCCGCACGAGCGTCGATACCGGCATGAACTACTGGCAGCTTTACATGACCATGAAGAAACTGGGCCTTCACAATGCGATCCGTTTCGACGGCGGCGGCTCCACGACTTTGTGGAAATGGGAGAACGGCGCGGGCGCAATCGCCAACAGGCCCTGCGACTCGAAGGGCGAACGCAGCTGCATGAACTACATGCATGTCAGGATCAAGTAGCAAGGAACCCATAAACGACTAAATGAACAGAACGATGAAAAAGATATTGAATACGATCTTCCTCGCTACATTCCTGTTTGCAGCGGCATGCAGCGACGGATACGACGATACCCGTATCAAGAAGGACCTCGACGACGTGGGACAGATCCTCGATGAACTGGAACAGGCCGTGGACGGACTCCGTACGCAGATGGACGCACTCACGCAGCTGATAAACAGTTCGTTCGTGTCGCTCATCTCGACCGACGCCGAAGGCAACTACGTCATCACCTACATCGACCGCGGCGGGGAGAGCCATACGCTCACCCTCGCCACCCAAAAAGAGGTCGTGACCCTGCCGATCATCGGCATCGCCAAGGACGAGGACGGCGTGTGGTACTGGCGCCAGACCTCCGACAACGGCGAGACCTACGAATGGATACTGGTAGACGGCGAGAAGGTTCCCGCAGGCGGCGAGAAACCCGAAGTGGGTATCGACGCCGAGGGCTTCTGGACGGTGAACGGCAAGCCGATTACCGATGCCAAGGGCGACAAGGTGCTGGCCAACGACGTCAGCAACATCCTCTTCAAGCAGGCTTACGTGGACCAAGAGACCGGCGAAGCCGTCTTCATTCTCGCCGACGGCAGCGAACTGCGCCTGCAGATGTTCGAGGCGTTGTCCGTTTCGTTCGACTCGCCGACCTATACGGCCGTTCCGGACTATGCGTCGAAAGTGAAGATCAGGTACTCCGTCGGCGGTTCGCAGGTGGAAGGCGCCCTGGTGGATATTTTCACCGCCTATAATGTCGAAGCCGAGATCGACGAATCCATATCGACGATCACCGTGTCGCTCAAGGACGGCGCCCAGGAGGGTAATATCCTCGTCATGGCGCACGCCGGGGGCAATACGATTCTCAAACCGCTCTTCTTTACCTACGGCACGGCCGAGATTCAGGACCCGGTTTACAACGGTTCGACGGCCGACATCGTACTCGAAGGCGACATGACGCAGTTCGAAGTAAAGGTTTCGGCCAGCATCGACTATGAAGTATCGGTTGAGGACGCGGCCTCCAAGTGGCTCATATACAACTCGACCCGCGCGATGACGACCCTCACGCACGTCTTTACGGCCGATTATTACGAGGATGCGAGCGGCGCGCTCCGCACGGGCGAAATCCGCTTCTCGAATGCGCTTTACAACATTTCGGCGGCAATCGTCGTCAAGCAGTCGCCCAAGATTCCCGAGGGCGGCGGGGGCGGCATCTCGACCGCGGCCGACCTCTTGGGCTTCGCCGCGGCGGTCAATGCCGGGGCCAGCACCGCACGCTGGGAGAACGAGGCGGGCGAGGTCGTGCTGCTGAATGATATCGACATGGCGGCCGTGGAGTCGTGGACGCCGATCGGCGGCGTTGATGCCAGCGAGTACAATACGACCACTCCCTACAAGACGGTCAACCCTTTCAAGGGCATATTCGACGGTCAGGGCTTTGCTATCAGGAACATGACCTACACGGCCGATATGTCCACCGGCAAGTGGGGCTATGCGCTCTTCGGTTCGCTCGAAGGGGCTACGGTCCGCAACCTGACGCTGGGCGATCCCGATACCGACATCACGTGGACCTTCACGGGCGACGCCCCGAAGGCGACGAGCGTCGCGTCGCTGGCTGCCTACGCGCTCAACTCGACGATCGAATCCTGCACCAACTATTACAACATCGACTTTGCGGGCGACTGCGGTTCCGAGACGTTCTGCGTGGCTTCGGGGCTGGTCGGCATGATCCGGAATTCGACTGTCGGCGGACGCGCCAAGTCGCTGGGATGCGTGAATTACGGTTTCGTACGCACGGGCAAGATCACCAACAACGCCAGCGGCGGTACCGGCATGCAGACGGCGGGTATCTGCGGTTTCATGGCCAAGGAGGCGAACGACAACCTGATTCAGTTCTGTGTCAATTACGGACATATCAGCTGCCCGACGGGACGTACGGGCGGTCTGGTCGGAACGCTGATGTGCGGCAACGTGAAGAATTCGGACAACCGCGGTACGATCGAAGACGACGTCGTCGGAAAGTTCGAGGGCGCGGCTGCGCAGAACTCTTACAACAACAAGCGTATGGGCGGCCTGATAGGCGGTACGGACGACCTGAAGAAGGTGCTGACTTCGACCGTGGAGAGCTGTACCAACTACGGCAACGTGTTTACCCATATCGGCTGCCGCACGGGCGGATTCATCGGCCACTCCAATGTCCGGATCATCGGCTGTGCGAACCAGGGCGCCATCCTGGGCGACGTCTACAACTCCGACCACGGTCCGGCATGGGCCTGCGGATATTCGGGCCAGTCGAGCGGCGAGTGGATCAACGTCAGCAGTTGTACGATGGGCGGATATGTGGGCAGCTACACGACCTACAAGGACAATCCGACTTCGGCGCCCGCCGCGACCGCCGACAATGCGTTCTCCTACAAGAACGGCGAGTATTACGATCCGACGATAAACAACTAAAAGGCTGTAATCCAGAAAAACGGAACGATAATGAAAAAGATACTGAATATCATCATACTATTTGCGGCCGTGGTCTTCTGCGGTTGCAGCGACTTCGACGATTCGGGGCTGCGCGACCGGATCGACGGTTACAAAAGCCGGATCGAAGCCCTGAAAACCAAGGCCGAGGCGCTCAGCAGGCAGCTTGCGGACCTGAGTTACCTTACCAACGGCAACGTCATCACCACCGTGTCGCAGGATGCCGACGGAAAATACGTCGTCACCTACAAGGACAACAAGGACGTCGAACATACGGTCGTCCTGGCGACGATGGACGACATCGTCGACGTGCCGATCATCGGCGTGAAACTCGACGAGAACGGCGTTTATTACTGGACCAAGTGCATCGACGGCGAAATCACGTGGCTGACCGACGACGAGGGCGAGAAATTTCCCGTGAGCGGTTACACGCCGACGATTTCGGTCGATGCCGACGGTTACTGGACCGTGGACGGCGTGCAGATTCCCGACGCTTCGGGCAATCCGATCAAAGCCACGACCGACGCCACGTCGGTATTCCGCTCGGCGGAGCTGGACGGCGACGGCAATTTCAGCCTGACGCTCGGCGACGGAAGCACGATCACCCTGCGGGTTTTCAACTCGCTCAACCTCAAGCTGGACGCGCTGCCGGTTACCACCGTTGCAGACCCTTCGAAGAGCGTCACGGTATCCTACGAGCTTTCGGGCGAGGCTAAGGAGACGGCCATCGTGGCCGTCGCCAAGGCCGAGGGACTCGACGCCGTGCTGGACCGCGCTGCGAAGACGGTGACGGTTTCGTTCGACGCCTCGTTCTCGCGCGGTACGGTTATCGTCATGGCCTATGACCTGGCCGACAACGTGATCGTGAAGCCGCTCTTCTACAAGGCCGCGACGCTCGGTACGGTCGCCATCTCGACGCCCGACCAGCTGGTCGCTTTCGCCGCGGCGGTCAATGCCGGCGGCGAGGAGGCCGCCGCCAAAGCCGTGCTGACGCAGGATATCGACATGAAGGACGTGGCGTGGACTCCGATCGGAAACGGCGCCTATACGACGGCCAACGTGATGTCGGGACCTGCATTTCAGGGGACCTTCGACGGACAGGGCCATGCGGTTAAGAATCTGAAGATCGTCGTTCCGGCCGATGCTGCGGCGGGTTCGGCGTGGGGACTCTTCGGCGTGCTGAAAGGCGCGGCGGTCAGGAACCTTACCATCGGCGAAGGCTCGTCGGTCGTTTCGACCGCGGCCGCGATGACGGCCGTGGGAGCCGTGGCCGGGTATGCCTATGAAGCCACGATCGAAAACTGCGAAAACCGTGCGGCGATCGACATTCAGGGCGGCGCGGACAACGTGCGCCAGTCGGCGGGCGGTATCGTCGGCGCGATCTGTGCCAACGAGAACGACAGTCATCTCCTCTCCTGCACCAATTACGGCAGGATCACGTCGAAAAACAGCGTGAACACCAAGAACGGGGCCACGGGCTTCTCGGTCGGCGGCATCGTCGGTTTTGCCGACGCTTCGACGACCACCGAACACTACAACAACGTCGTGGGGTGTGTCAACGAAGGTGCGGTGGACGCGCAGGCGACCCGTACGGCGGGTATCGTCGCCACGATGAACAAATATACGAAACTCGAAAGCTGCGTGAACAATGCGGCGGTGACCTGTACCGACGTGACGGCTTCGAACAGCCGCGTGGCGGGGATCGTGTCGGCCATGGGCGGATATACCTACCTCACTTCGTGCATCAACAACGGGACTGTCGCGTTCGCCGTTGCTGGCGATACGACGCACGGCTATGCCGCGGGCATCGCCGGCCAGACCAACGACAACAATACGACCATCGACGGCTGCGAGAATTACGGCGCCGTACTCTCCGACATCATCAATGCCGCGGCGAACAAGTACATCGGCATCGTCTGCGCCAACACCAACAAGAAGACCATCGTGATCCGCAACTGCAAGATCGGCGGCCGGATCGGTCCTTTCTCGGGCGGCCAGCAGGGCGCGACGGAGATTACGGATCAGAATTTCGGGCAGTATATCTACTTCACGCTCACGGGCGGCGGCGTGCCGACGCTGGAGAACAACAGCTTCTCGGGCGGAGCCTCCAAGCCGGGCATTGCGACGGTTGCCGACCTGGTGGCTTTCCGCGATGCGGTCAATGCGGGCGAAAGTACGGCGCAGTGGGAGGATGCCGGCGGCGTGGTGTCGCTGCTCGGCGACATCGACATGACGGAGGTCGCCGACTGGACGCCGATCGGCAACGCTTCCTATACATGGGCCAGCAATCTGCTGACCATCAAGGGAAACGCTTTTAAGGGGACTTTCGACGGACAGGGGTATGCCCTGAAAAACCTGAAACTCGGCTATGCGGGCAGTGCGGCCAATACGGCTTACGGACTGTTCGGCGTGCTGGACGGAGCGACGGTGCGCAACCTGACGATCGGCGCGGCCTCGGGCGATGCGAGCGCATTGAAAGTCACCGCTTCGGGCGGCACGGCCGAGGTGGGCGTGATCGCAGGCGTATGCCGCGATGCGAACGTCTCCGACTGCGTCAATTATGCGAAGATCGAATATGACGGCACCAGCGCCGCGCGTATTTCGGCGGCGATGGTGGGCTTCATTTTCAGCGAGACGGAGGGCACGAAGCTCGAACGCCT
>CAKVKI010000028.1 GCA_934754975.1 uncultured Alistipes sp.
GCCCTGGCGCATCCCGACGTGGCGGGCATCGTCGTCGGCACGCGGCCCGACTGCGTGGACGCCGAAAAACTGGACTATTTCGCGGAGTTGGCGCGCGGGCGGTATGTGGCCGTCGAGTACGGCATCGAATCGACCCGCGACGAGACGCTGCGGGCGGTGAACCGCGGGCATGATTTCGCCTGCGCGCGCCGCGCCGTGGAGATGACCGCCGCGCGGGGACTGCACGTCGGGGCGCACTTTATCCTCGGACTGCCGGGCGAGACGGACGCGATGCTGCTGGAGCAGGTCGCGGCGATCAATTCGCTGCCGCTCACGACGCTGAAATTCCATCAGCTGCAGGTATTCCGCGGCACGGCGATGGCCGCCGAGTACGACGCCGACCCCGGCCGCTTCCGCTTCTGGGAGATCGGCGAGTACATCGATCTTTTCGTCGAGGTGCTGCGCCGCCTGCGGCCCGATCTGGTCGTCGAGCGGTTTGCGAGCGAGGCTCCGCCCCGCTACCATTACGGCCGCAACTGGGGGCTGGTGCGCAACGAACAGCTGCTGGCGATGCTCGAAAAAAGATTGGAGCAGCGGAATGCGTACCAAGGCGAAATTTTTATACCTTTACAGTCGCTGCGACAGGTTTAGAGAGGATGCGCCCCGGCGATCGGCAAATTTATTTGCCATTGCGTCCGGCTTGCACTATCTTTGCCGAAAAAGAAACTTCGGCTTAGACAGGCTGCGTCCCGGCATAGCTCAAATGAATTTGGCTCTGCGCCCGACTTGCACTATCTTTGCCTGCGCAATTGCTAATATTTCCGAACCGAAATGAAACCCATCACCAAGGACCTGATGCTGAAGCCTGTCAAGGAGTATTTCCTGATGACGGTCGGCATGATAATGTACTCTTTTGCATGGATCGGCTGTATCCTGCCCGCCAAAGGCGTCGGCGGCGGCGCCGCAGGTCTGTCGCTCGTGCTGAGCCATGCCGTCGAGGAGTGGCTCGGGGTCTCGATACAGATCGGTACGATGGTATTCATCATCAACGGCATCCTGCTGCTGGTCGCGGGATTTATCATCGGCTGGAATTTCGGCGTGAAGACCGTTTACTGCGTCGTGGTGATTTCGCTGGGAATGAACTTCTGGCAGTCGGTGCTTCCGGAGGGCGATTTCCTGCATCTGGAACGCATTCTGTCGGTGATCCTGGGCGGTATCCTGGCCGGCCTGGGCGTGGCGATGTGCTTCGCGCAGGGAGGTTCGACGGGCGGAACGGACATCGCCGCGATGATTATCAACAAGTACCGCACGGTCAGCTACGGCAAGATCGTCATCTATTCGGACTTCGTCATCATCGGGTCGTCGATGCTCGTGGGATTCCATATCGACACGGTGATTTACGGCTATGTGATGACGGCGGTTTTCGGCTATACGGTCGATATGATCATGGCTGGGAACCAGCAGTCGAGCCAGGTTTTCATCGTGACGCACGACTATGAGAAGATGGCCGAGGCCATTGTCGAGAATATCCACCGCGGCGTGACGCTCATCGACTCGCAGGGGTGGTACACCAAGAAACAGTCGAAAATCGTCATGGTGGTATGCCGCAAGCGCGAAACCGCGATGATACTGAAATTCGTCAAGACGATAGATCCCGACGCCTTTATGACCGTGGGGTCGGTGATGGGCGTTTACGGCAAGGGATTCCAGACGCTCAATAAACTCTGATGCCCCTCTATGCCGATATAGTTCTTCCGTTGGCGCAGCCCGCCTATACGTTCGCCGTGCCCGAAGGGATGCATGTGGCGGAGGGGACGGCGGTAGCCGTGCAGTTCGGACCCCGCAAATTCTATACGGGCGTCGTATGGCGGGTGCATGACCGCCGTCCTCCGTTCAAGACAATCAAACCCATACAGCGCGTGTTGTACGACGCGCCCCTGCTCTCGGCGCAGCAAAAGGCGCTCTGGGAGTGGATCGCCGCGTACTATATGTGTTCGGCGGGCGAGGTGATGCGCGTGGCGCTGCCGTCGCTGATGAAGCCTTCGGGCGATACCGAGGAGGAGTTCGCCGAAGACGAATTCCGCCCGCGCACGGAGTGCTACGTGGCGCTGGCGCGGGAGCTGCACGACGAGGAGCGCCTGCACGAGGTCTTCGAGAAGCTCGGACGGCGCGCGCCCAAGCAGTACGAAGCCCTGCTGGAGATCGCTTCGGCGGGGGACGAGACCCGGATTTCGACGGGCGAGGTGGCCCGCCGCCTGCTGCGGGCCGACTATGCCGTGCTGCATGCGCTGGAGCGCAAGGGGCATATCGTCTGTACGGAGCGCGAACGCACCGTCGAGCGGGGCGGCTCGGCGTTCCGGCTGCCCGAACTGACTGCGCCGCAGCGCGAAACGCTCGGTTCGCTGCGGGAGCAGTTCGCCGGGAAGCCTGCGGCCCTGCTGCACGGCGTGACGGGGTCGGGAAAGACCGAAATTTACATACACCTGATCGCCGAAGCGCTGGCGCGGGGCGGCGACGTGCTGCTGCTCGTGCCCGAAATCGCCCTTACGGCGCAGCTGATCGGGCGCATGGAGCGCATTTTCGGCAGCCGCGTCACCCCCTATCATTCGAAACTTACGAACCGCCGCCGCACGGAGACCTACCTGCGGCTGAACCGCTCCCAGGGGGGCGAGTTCGTCGTCGGCGTGCGGTCGTCGATATTTCTGCCGCTCAGGCATCTGCAGCTGATAATCGTGGACGAGGAGCATGACGCCAGCTACAAGCAGGCCGAGCCTGCGCCCCGCTACAACGCCCGGGACTGCGCCGTGGTGATGGCCCGCCTGTGGGGCGGCCGCACGCTGCTGGGAAGCGCCACGCCGTCGCTCGAAACGTGGCTCAACGCCGAGGGCGGGAAGTACGGCCGCGCCGTGCTGGCGGAGCGTTACGGTGACGCCCGGCCGCCCGAAATATTCGTTTCGGATACGATCCGCGCCGCCAAGCGCGGCGAGCGGCATGCGCATTTCAACAAACTGCTGCTGGACAAGATGGAAGAGACGCTGGGACGGGGCGAGCAGGTGATGCTGTTCCAGAACCGCCGCGGATTCTCGCCCTACGTCGAGTGTTCTCAGTGCGGGTGGACGGCCCGCTGTCCGCACTGCAACGTGACGCTGACCTACCACAAGGGCGGCGCCAGACTCGTCTGCCACTACTGCGGCTACACGGCCCCGGTGCCGGCGAAGTGCCCTTCGTGCAAGGTGACGGAGGTGCTGCCGCGGGGATTCGGCACGGAGAAGGTCGAGGAGGAGATCGCCCGGCTCTTCCCTGAAGCCCGCGTCGCCAGGCTGGACCGCGACAGCGTGACCTCAGAGCGGGCGTTCAACGCCATAATTTCCGATTTCGAAGCCCGCAGGACCGATATCCTGGTCGGGACGCAGATGATCGCGAAGGGATTCGACTTCGGCGGCGTGTCGCTGGTGGGGATTCTCAATGCCGACAACCTGCTGAACAACCCCGATTTCCGGGCCGCGGAGCGGGCTTTCCAGCTGATGCTGCAGGTCGCCGGACGCGCCGGACGCCGCTCGGACGGCGGGCAGGTGGTGATTCAGACCTCCGAGCCGGGGCATCCCGTGATCCGGCAGGTCATGGTGGGCGATTTCGCCGGGATGGCCCGCGCGCAGCTCTCCGAACGCGAAGCGTTCTTCTATCCGCCCTATGCGCGGCTGACCTCGCTGACGCTGCGCCACCGCGACGTCGCGCTGCTGCGCCGCGGCGTCACGGAGCTGGCGGCGCGCCTGCGCGTCAGGTTCGGCCGCCGCGTGCTGGGGCCGATGACGCCTCCGGTGGACCGCATCCGCGGCGAGTACCTCGCGGGTCTGCTGTTGAAAATCGAAAGCGGCGCATCGTCGGCCAGGGCCCGCGACCTGCTGGCCGCCGAGCTGAAGGCGTTCGCCGAAAATCCCGAATTCAAAACGATCACCGTCGTCTGCAATGTCGATCCTCAGTGACCTGCTGCGCGACGTCGGGACGCTCTTCTTCCCGGCGCGCTGTCCCGTCTGCGGCGGACCGCTCGCGCAGGGCGAACGCACGGTGTGTACGTTCTGCCGCACGACGGCGCCCCTGACGGGGTTCTGGCGTGAGGCGGACAATCCCCTGCTGTCGAAGTGCCGGGACATGCTGCCCGTCGAGCGGGCTTCGGGGTTTCTCTACTACATACACGGAAGCGGGTGGCGGGAGCTGATCCGCGGATTCAAATACCGGGGCGCCTGGCGCACGGCCCGCGCGATGGGCGAGTGGTACGGCCGCTGCCTGAAAGAGAGCGGGCTGTACGACGGGGTGGAGGTGGTCGTACCCCTGCCGCTGCACCCCGTCAAGCGGTGCCGGAGGGGATACAACCAGTCGGAGTACATCGCCGAGGGGATCGCTTCGCAGCTGGGCGCGGAGGTGGACCGCCGGAGCGTCCGCCGCAAACGCAATACGGAGAGCCAGGCCCTCAAACCGCGGCGCGAACGCGCCCGCAACGTCGATGAGGCTTTTGCCGTGCGCCGTCCCGAACGGCTCGAAGGGCGGCATGTACTGCTGGTGGACGACGTCTTTACGACGGGCAGCACGATGCTGTCGTGCGCCGGGGAGATGCTGCGCGCCGCGCCCGGCTGCAGGATCAGCATCGCGGCGCTCGCCGTCTCGCGGCGGGAGCTGGGGGTGAGGGAGTAATTGAAAAATAAAAATTAAAAATTCTTTTTCGACAGGGCGTTATCCCTTGCTGCGGGGACTGTTTGCGGGTGAATCGTGTTATTAACACGATTTTCGACAAGAACTTTGCCGCGGCCGTTTTGTTTTCTCCGCCCGAATCGCTATTTTTGGGCTCTGAACGAAAGCATAAATCATGGCTAAAGATTATAACCCCTCCCAGCGCAACAGGGAGGCATTCGAGGCGCTGACCGACACCGCCGGCAACGTACCCCCGCAGGCGGTCGAGCTGGAAGAGGCCGTACTCGGCGCGCTGATGCTGGAAAAGGACAGCATCATCGCCGTACAGGAGTATGTTACGCCCGACGCATTTTACACCGAGGAACACCGCACGATCTACCGCGCCATCGAGGAGCTTTCGATGGAGCTGAAACCGATCGACCTCTATACCGTCACCGAACGGCTCAAAGCCAAGAAGGAACTCAAGAAGGTGGGCGGCGCGTCGTATCTGGCGCAGCTGACGCAGAAGGTCGGCTCGGCCGCCAACGTCGAATTCCACGCCAAGATCATCGCCCAGAAGTACGTGCAGCGCGAGCTGATCCGCTCGGCGACCGAGATCCAGAAGCGGTCGTACGACGAATCGACCGACGTGACGGAGCTGATCGGATATGCCGAAGGCGAGATATTCAAGGTGGCCGAAGGGCACGTCAAGCGTTCGGTGCAGGCCTCGAAGGATATTCTGGCCCGCGCGCTGATGCAGATCGAGGAGGCGTCGAAGAATACGAGCGCCTTCAACGGCGTGCCGTCGGGCTTCATGGCCATCGACCGCGTGACGCTGGGCTGGCAGCTCTCGGACCTGATCATCATCGCCGCACGTCCTTCGATGGGCAAGACGGCGTTCGTACTCTCGATGGCCCGCAACATGGCGGTCGATCACGAGCAGGGCGTGGCGTTCTTCTCGCTCGAAATGTCCGCCGTACAGCTGATGATGCGTCTGATTATCGCTGAGACGGGACTGAGCGGAAACGACGTCAAGTCGGGCCGTCTGACGCCCGAACAGTGGCGGCATCTGGAGTCGGCGACCAAGCCGCTGGGCAGTGCGCCGCTCTATATCGACGACACGCCGGCGCTTTCGGTCTTCGAATTCCGTTCGAAGGCCCGCCGTCTGAAGATACACCACGACATCAAGATCATCGTCATCGACTACCTCCAGCTGATGACCGGCAACCAGGATTCGAAGGGAAACCGCGAACAGGAGGTGGCCTTTATTTCGCGTACGCTCAAGGCGATCGCCAAGGAGCTGAACGTGCCGATGATCGCGCTCTCGCAGCTGAGCCGCGCCACCGAAATGCGCGGCGGCTCGAAGCGGCCCCAGCTCTCGGACCTCCGCGAGTCGGGCGCCATCGAGCAGGACGCCGACATCGTGGCCTTCATCCACCGTCCGGAGTATTACGGCATCAACCAGGACGAGAACGGCATGCCCACGGCGGGCATGGCCGAGATCATCATCGCCAAGCACCGTAACGGCGCCGTGTGCGACGTGAACCTGCGCTTTCTCAAGGAGCAGGCGCGTTTCGCCGACGTGGACGACACGATGCTGCCGCCGTCGCAGGCCGCTGAGAGCCAGCAGGCTTACGACGACTATGCCAGCGGTTCGAATGCCGCTTCGGGCGGAGGACGCGGACTGGGCGCGGGAATCGGCGGCGGGGAGTTCGACCCCAATCCGCCGGCGCTGAACGACGAGGCGCCGTTCTAGAGGGGCGTTGCAGTGTTTCCGGGGTGGGACACTCTGAGGTGCGGCCGTTCCGAGATGCGGCTGTTGCGGGATGTTGCCGCGCTGGGCTGCGGTTCCGCCGGAGCGGGACTTTGCTGGGACGGACCGGATGGGGCGATGCGGCCGTGGGCCGCAGTGAAGCGGAGGCTTTCCCTGTGGGCGGCTTGGGACGGGCCGATTTGTAAACGCGGCTGAAAGCGGAGGTAATTTCCGGACGGAGCGTGAAACGAACTGACCGACCTGCGTAAGCGGCAGTCAGGTTCCCTCCCGGGAAGGGATTTAGGGGTGGCAGACTTGCAGACGACGCCGATGGCGGCGGCCGGCAGCGGGAGAAGGTACGTTAAAGTATGAAGCTAATTTAATATTTTCTGATATGTTTGTCCGGACCTGTGCAGGAGCGATCGTGGGGATCGACGCCGCGGCGGTGACCGTCGAGGTCAATATCGCCGGCGGCGGTCTCGGGATGTATCTCGTGGGGCTGCCGGACAACGCCGTGAAGGAGAGCGAACAGCGCATCCGTGCGGCCTTCGAGAACTCCGGGGAGCGGATGTCGGGCCGCAAGGTGGTCGTGAGCCTGGCTCCGGCCGACCTGCGCAAGGAGGGCGCGTCGTTCGACCTGCCGATCGCCGTCGGGATTCTCGCGGCGATGTCGCGCGTGAACGCCGAAATGCTTGCCCGGACGATGTTCGCGGGCGAGTTGTCGCTGGACGGGACGCTGAAACCCGTGCGGGGCGTGCTGCCGATGGCGGTACGCGCCCGGGACGAGGGTTTGCGGCGGCTGGTGCTGCCGGCGGCGAACGCTGCGGAAGCGGCCGTGGTCGAAGGCGTAGAGGTGATCGGGGCCGGAAGCCTGAAGGAGGTGATCGGACTGCTGAACGGCGAAATGGAAATAAGGCCGGCGGTGCCTGCGGATGCGGAGCCGTTCGAGACGGCGGCGGGCCGCTATGAAGAGGATTTTGCCGATGTGAAGGGACAGGCGCATGTGAAGCGCGCGCTGGAGATAGCCGCCGCCGGCGGTCACAACGTGCTGATGATCGGCGCGCCGGGTTCGGGCAAGACGATGCTGGCCCGCAGGATGCCGACCATCCTGCCGCCGCTGTCGCGCGAAGAGGCGCTGGAGACGACCAAGATACACTCCGTGGCCGGGAATATGGCGGCGGGCGGCCTGCTGGCGCGGCGGCCTTTCAGGGCGCCGCACCATACGATTTCGCAGGTGGCGCTGATCGGCGGGGGACAGTCGCCGCGGCCCGGCGAGGTGTCGCTGGCCCACAACGGGGTGCTGTTCCTGGACGAGCTGCCCGAATTCGGGCGCAGCGTGCTGGAGGTGCTGCGCCAGCCGCTGGAAGATAAGAAGATAACTGTTTCACGGGCGAAATACAGCGTGGAATATCCTGCCAACTTTACGCTGGTGGCGGCGATGAACCCCTGTCCGTGCGGCTATTACAACCACCCGGCGAAGGAGTGCGTCTGCTCGCCGGGATCGGTACACCGCTATATGAGCCGGATTTCGGGACCGCTGATGGACCGGATCGACCTGCATGTGGAGGTGACGCCCGTGCCGGCGGCCGAACTTTCGGCGGCGGCGCCCGGGGAGCCGAGCGCGGCGGTCCGCGAACGGGTCGTGCGGGCGCGGAAGGTGCAGGCGGCGCGCTTCGAAGGGGTAGACGGCGTGCATACCAATGCCATGATGAACGCCGCGATGCTGCGGGAATATTGCCGGCCGGACGCCGCTTCGGCGGCGTTGCTGGAGCGGGCGATGGAGCGGCTGTCGCTCTCGGCGCGGGCTTACGACCGCATCCTGAAGGTAGCGCGCACGATCGCCGACCTGGCGGGACGCGAAGTCATAGCGGCGGCCGATGTGGCCGAAGCGATCAACTACCGGTCGCTGGACCGGGGAAACTGGGGACGATGAACAGGAAAAATTCGTTTTTTGCCGGCGGACTTGCGCTGGGACTGCTGTTCGGGGCGGTGGCCGGGAACCTGGTCTTCGGGCTTCTGATCGGCGCGGCGTTCGGGGCGGGTTTGAGAAATGCTGATTTTAAGCGAAAAAAAGAGAAAAAATAACATGGCAAGGAAAATCATTCTTTCGGGCGGCGGAACGGGCGGACATATCTATCCGGCCGTGGCTGTTGCGGAAGCGTTGAAACGGCGGTTCGGCGACGGGGTCGAGATTCTCTTCGTGGGCGCCGAGGGTAAGATGGAGATGGAGAAGGTGCCGGCGCTGGGTTACCGCATCGTGGGACTGCCCATAGCGGGCCTGCAGCGGCGCATGGACTGGCACAACCTCGCGGTGCCGTTCAAGGTGCTGAAAAGCGTCTCCCGGGCGAAGCAGACCATTCGTGAATTCGGGGCCGATGCGGTCGTGGGATTCGGCGGCTATGCCAGCGCTCCGGTGCTGTGGGCCGCGCAGCGGCTGGGCGTGCCGACGGTGATTCAGGAGCAGAACTCCTATGCCGGGCTGACCAACAAGATTCTGGCCAAGCGTGCGAAGCGCATCTGCGTCGCCTATGAGGGGATGGAGCGTTTTTTCCCGGCCGACAGGATCACGATGACGGGCAATCCCCTGCGGGGCCGTTTTTCGAAAGAGGGGGCCGACAGGGGCGAAGCGTTGGAATATTACGGTTTTACGTCCGGTCTTCCGGTGGTGCTGGTCGTGGGAGGGTCGCTCGGAACGCGGTCGCTGAACGAGATGATGAAGGCATGGATTCTTTCGCTCGAAGGTGCGGACGCTCCCGTGCAGGTGATCTGGCAGACGGGCAAGTATTACGAGCGCGAAATGCAGGCGTTCCTGGCGGCGCATCCGGCCGCGAATATCTGGCAGGGGGCCTTCATCGACCGCATGGACTATGCCTATGCGGCGGCCGACCTGGTTCTCTCGCGCAGCGGGGCGGGGACCGTCTCGGAGCTGTGCCTGGTGGCGAAGCCCGTGCTGTTCGTGCCCTCGCCCAATGTGGCCGAGGATCACCAGACCAAGAATGCCAAGGCGTTGGAAGCCAAGGGCGCGGCGGTCGTGGTGCCCGATGCCGAAGCTCGTACGGCGGCCATGGGGCGGGCGATGGAGCTGCTCTCGGATAAGGAGGCTTTGCGGACGATGAGCGAAAATCTTGAAAAACTGGCCCGGCCCGATGCCGCGGAGCGGATTGTGGATGAAATTGAAAAGGTAATGGAATAACGCCGCTTCCGGCGCTTTGCTTTTGCCGCCCGGCGGGGTGTTTTTGCCGTGCGGACGATGGACACGGCGGCGGGCCGTGCGGAACGGAGAAGCGGTGCGGTGATGATAAAATTTAATTCGATGGAGTTTCAAAATATCTATTTTCTGGGAATCGGCGGCATCGGCATGAGCGCCCTGGCGCGTTATTTCCTGCATGAAGGCAAACGGGTGGCCGGTTACGACCGCACGCCCTCGCTCTTGACGGACGAACTGGCGGCCGAAGGGGCGGCGATCCACTTCGAGGACGACGTGCGGCGGATTCCCGCGGAGTTTCTCGACCCGGCGGCGACGATGGTGGTGTACACCCCGGCCGTGCCGCAGGATCACGGGGAGTATCGGTATTTCGTGAGTCACGGGTTCTGCGTCGAGAAGCGTTCGCAGATGCTGGGACACCTCGCCGAAGGCAAGTATGTGATGGCCGTGGCGGGAACGCACGGCAAGACCACGACCTCGACGCTCGTGGCGTGGCTCAACCGCGGCGTGACGGGCGGCGGGAGCGCGTTCCTGGGCGGAATCTCGAAGAACTTCGGCGGCAATCTGGTGCTGGGCGCGGGACCGAGGCTGGCGGTCGAGGCCGACGAGTTCGACCGTTCGTTTCTGCGGCTCTGTCCCGACGTGGCGGTGATTACCTCGGCCGATGCCGATCACCTCGATATTTACGGCACGCACGAGGCGGTGAAAGAGGCTTTTTCGCAGTTCGTGCGGCAGATCAGGCCGGGCGGGTATCTCATCATCAAAGAGGGGGTGGATATCGTGCTGGACAATCCGCAGATCACCGTTTACCGCTATTCGTACGATGTGCCGTGCGACTTCTACGCCCGCAACGTGCAGCTGCTCGAAGGGGGCCTTTACCGCTACGACATCGTGACGCCCGGCGGCGTGATCGAAGGGTGTACGCTCGGCATTCCGGGATGGGTCAATATCGAGAATTCGGTGGCGGCCGCGGCGTCGGTATGGTGCGCGGCGCAGGCCGAAGGCGCGACGCCCGATGCGGAGAGGCTGAGGAAGGCGCTGGCGTCGTTTTCGGGCGTGAAGCGGCGTTTCGAATTCTATGTCAATACGCCGAAACAGGTTTATATGGACGACTACGCCCACCATCCGCGCGAGCTGGCGGCGGCGCTGACTTCGGTGCGCAAAATGTTTCCGGGACGGCGCATTACGGCCCTGTTCCAGCCGCACCTCTACACCCGGACGCGCGACCTTTACAAGGAGTTTGCGGAGGCGTTGTCGCATGCCGACGAAGCGGTGCTGCTGCCGATCTACCCGGCGCGCGAGGAGCCGATCGAGGGCATAACGTCGGAGATCATCGCCCAAGGCGTGACGGCGCCGTGCCGCATCGTGGAGCGGGCGGCGCTGGCCGAAACGGTGGCGGCGATGGATACGGACGTGGTGGTGAGTTTCGGCGCGGGCAACATCGACGCCTGCTGCGGGGCGATCGCCGAAAGGCTGAAAGCGAAAAGTTAGCCGGGGGACCGGCGGTCGGGGCGCATGTCCGCCGGGCCGGAAAATCCGGACGGCCGCGCGGCGCAGAGCCGCATCCCGCAGGCGGCGGCAAAGAATCAGGGAGAACGGCGCGGCGGAAAAGCCGCCGGCAGGCCGTGCAGGATAACAGAGCGCGCCGGAAATCCGCAATATGGGTCCCGGCCGGGAGTTTTCGGGCGGACTGAAGCTGCAGATTCCGGGTTGGATGTAAAAACCGCGGAAGGCGAACCGACGGATAATCAGAGAATAAAAACGATTTTGAAAAAATACCTCCGATACGCACTGCTCACGCTTTTGTGGGGCGCCGTGGCCGCATATATCGTTTATGCGGGGACGACGGCGGGGAGACTGCGTGCCGGGAAAAAGGTCGGGCGGGTCGAGATCGAGGTGGTGGACAGCTCGTCGATGGGCTATCTGGTGTCGGGCCGCATGGTGCGCGAGTGGATCGCGCACAGCGGAATCAAGACGATCGGCACGGCAGTTGATGCGGTGCAGTTGGCGGCTATCGAAGACCTGATAGCCAGAAACGGATTCGTGGAGCGGGCGGACGCCTATGTGACTTACGGCGGCGTACTGCATATCGACATCAGCCAGCGCAGGCCCCTGCTGCGGCTGCTCACCGACGGTGTGGATTCGTACGTCACGCCCGAAGGCTATGTCTTCGCCGCGCCGCGCGCCTCGTCGCTCTATGTGCCGGTGGTGACGGGGGCTTACCGTCCGCCGTTTCCGGCTTCGTTCGTCGGCTCCGTGCGCGGGCATATCGACCTCGAACGGGCGAAGATCGATAAACGGATCGCGGAGCTGGAACGCGAAAAGTATCCCCTCTACCGGCGGGAGCTGCAGAACGACCGCAATATCTCGGCGTTGCGCCGCATGCGGATCAAGAAGCAGTGGTGGCGGATGGAAAGCTCCGCGGCGTTCGACGCGCGGGTCGAGGAACTGCGCGACCGCAAGGTGAAACTGCGCCGCAAATACCGCTATGAAGCGCGTCTTGTGCAGGAGGGAATAGACCGCATCGCGCAGCGGCAGGAGGCCGAACGGCTGAAACAAAAAAAGTTGGAGAAAAGCTACGAAGATTTCATGAAACTGCTTACCTTTGTAGAGTTCATCGAAGATGATGATTTCTGGAGGTCGGAGGTGGTGCAGATTGCAGCGCATGCGACCCCCAGCGGAGCTTTAGAGGTGGAACTGGTGCCCCGGAGCGGCCGCCATACCATCGTCTTCGGACGTATCGAGCAGGTGGAGCGCAAATTCGACAAATTGCTGCGTTTCTACCGCAACGGACTTATGAACATCGGCTGGGGAGAGTACCGGACGATAGATATCAGATATAGCGATCAGGTGGTTTGCAAGAAATAAAAGGATTATACCGTGGAAAGAAAGAATTATACCGTTGCCGTCGATCTGGGTTCGTCGAACGTCGTGGTGGCTGTCGGCGAGAAGAATGCCGAAGATCAGCTCGACGTGGTGTGCATTGTGTCGAAACCCGTCGAGGGGGTCAATGCGGGCAAAATTGAGAACATCGAACTGGTGAGCCGCGCCATCCGCGAGGCCGTGTCGGAAGCCGAGGAGCAGCTGGGAATCCGGATTACCGAGGCTTATGCGGGTATTTCGGGCGAATTCGTACGCTGTGCGCGGCATATGGACCACGTTTTTGTCTACGACCCCCAGAACGGCGTCAACCAGAAGGACGTCGATGCGCTGTTCGACCGCATGCGCAACGTTCAGGCGCCCGACGACGAGACCATCATGGACCGCGTGCCCCAGAACTATGTGGTGGACGACAATCAGGAGGTGAAGAATCCCGTGGGGTCGTTCGGCAAGAAGCTCTCTTCCACGTTCAACTTCATCCTCTGTCTCAAAACCCCGATGCAACGGTTGGATATGGCGCTCAAACGGCTCGGAATCAAGATGCTGAGCGTAACCTCGAATGCCATAGTCACGGCCGAGGCGGTGCTGCTGCCCGATGAGAAGGAGGAGGGCGTGGCCGTGGTGGACATCGGCGGCGGCGTGACCGACGTGGCGGTTTACTACCGCAACGTGGTGCGTTATATCGCCACGATCCCGATGGGGGCGACAGCGATCAACCGCGACATCCGCACGATGAGCGTGCCCGAAAAGCATGTGGAGAGCCTCAAACAGAAATACGGTTCGGCGGTGGCCGAGCTGGCTCCCGAAGACAAGCTGATCCGCGTGAACGGCCGCACGGCCCGCGAAGCGAAAGATATTCTGCTGCGCAACCTGGCTACGGTGATCGAAGCCCGCGCTACGGATATCGCCGAGTTCGTACTGCAGGAGATCAAGGATTCGGGATATATCGGCAAGCTGGCTTACGGGATCGTCCTGACGGGCGGTTCGGCCAAGCTGAAGGACCTCGACGAACTGTTCCGCCGGGTGACGGGCATGGATGTGCGCGTCGCGTCGGCCGAAACCGGAATCGCCGGGGAGTCGAAAGAGAAGGTCGCCGATCCGGCTTATGCCACGGCGGTCGGCATCCTGCTCAGGGGCGCCGAGCAGGGCGCCTGCGCATTTGTCGAGCGGCCCGCGGCGCGGCCTGCGGAGCAGCGTCCGGGCTTCCGGCCCCAGCAGCCGCAGCCGGCTCCCGAGTTCCGCCATACGCCGCGTTTCCAGCAGCCCGTGCAGGGGACGGCTCCCGTACCTCCGCCGCCTGCGGAAGAGGATGAACCGGCGGCGGAAAATGAAGCGGCGCGTGAGGAGACGACGGTAATCGAACCCAAGCGCAAACGCGACTGGGGCTCGATTTTCCAGAAGACCTTCGACAAGATCAACAAGAGTTTCACGGCGGCCGAGGACGAGGAGATTTAGGAGGTATTTCGTTGCCGCACTGTCGGAGGCCGTATGCGAAGGCCGTTCCGGGGAATTTGCGGTGTGAATTTTGTTTTGCAGCGGCGGTCCTGAAACCCGGCTGCGTTTGTCTGCCGGTCCCGGCCGGGCGGCGGATTTGCGGATGCGGCGCAGACTCCCGATGGGGGAGTGGCGGCGATGACGGCAACGGCAATGGCGGCGGACAGCTGGTTTTTTAGTTACGAATGAGAAAAAGGAGTTAGAGATATGACAGACGAATTGATGTCGGAGATCAAAGCCCCGAAGACGGACGGTTCGATCATTATGGTGGTGGGCGTCGGCGGCGCCGGCGGCAATGCCGTGAACCATATGTGGAACCTGGGTATACGGGGTGTGACGTTCATGGTTTGCAATACCGATCAGCAGGCGCTGGACAAGAGTCCCGTGGAGTTGAAGATACGTCTCGGCGCGGAGGGCCTGGGGGCCGGAAACGATCCTGAGAACGGCCGCCGTGCGGCTGTGGAGTCGCTGCCGGAGATACGCCAGCACCTCGAAGAGTCCGGGACGCGCATGCTCTTCATCACGGCGGGCATGGGCGGCGGCACGGGTACGGGCGCGTCGCCGGTCATCGCCAAGCTGGCCAAGGAGATGGGACTGCTGACCGTGGCGATCGTCACCTCGCCGCTGGCCGTCGAGGGCAAGATCCGCTACGAGCAGGCTTTCAGGGGCATCGAGGAGCTGCGGCAGAGCGTGGATTCGCTGCTGATCATCAACAACGAGAATATTCTCGAAATATACGGGCGTCTGTCGCTCAAGCAGGCGTTCGGCAAGGCCGACGACATTCTGTGTTCGGCGGCCAAAGGCATTGCCGAGATCATCACCGTAGAGAGCGACCTGGTGAACGTCGATTTCGCCGACGTCTCGAAGGTCATGCGCGACAGCGGCCGCGCCCATATGGCCGTGGCGACGGCCGAGGGCGACAACCGCGCCGAAGCTGCCGCCGAAGCGTCGTTGCGTTCGCCGCTGCTGGACCACAACCTGATTTCGGGTGCGAAGAATATCCTGCTCAACATCTCGGTATCGGACGCCGACGGCCTGATGTACGAGGAGGTGGTGCGGATTCTGGAGTACATTCAGTCCCACGCCAGCGTGCAGGACGAAAACGGCGCGATTCACAACGCCAACATCATATGGGGTACGAGCGAAAAGCCCCAGTTGGGCAACGCCATCGAACTGGTGGTCGTGGCCACGGGATTCGCAGGCGACGCATCGTCCGCAGGGACGATGAAGCAGATCATTCCCCCGGTGCGGACCGTGGAGCCGGTGAAAGAGCCGGTGGCTCCCGTGCTGGAGCCGATCAAGCCGGTACTGCCGCCCAAAGCCGCCGCGCAGCGGCCGCCCGAACAGGTGATGCTGGGGGCGAAATCAACGCGTTACAGCAACATCGACCTGCTGCTGAGCAAGCCGGCCTATCAGTCGCGCAACTCGAAATTCGTCGTGCAGATGCCCGGCGGGCGCAAAGAGGTGCTGAAGGAGGAGAACGACGGCAGCCAGCCGGCGCAGGATGCGCAGGGCGGGTCGCTTTTTGATTAACTAATAAACCGCCGGTTTGGAGGAGAGCATAACTTCGTGGATTACGTTTAACGGGTTTTCGGGCCATATCGCCGTGCTGTGTGCGGTGACGCTGGGTCTGCTGTGCGTTTCGGCGCTCGTGTCGGGGGCTGAAACTTCGTTTTTCTCGCTGTCGCACAACGATATCCGCCGCCTGCGCAAACGCACCACGGCGTCGGCCGAAGCGGTACTCCGACTGCTGACGAACGTGGACCTGCTGCTGGCGACGATCCTGGTGGTGAACAACCTGGTGAATATCTGCATCGTCATCCTCACGTCGAGCATCATTGATTCGGTTTTCACCTTCCTGCGTTTCGAATTCCTCTTCAAGACCGTTCTGGTTACTTTCCTCTTGCTGCTCTTCGGCGAAATACTGCCCAAAGTGCTGGCGCAGACTATTCCCGTGCGCTTCGCGCAGTTCGCCGCGCGGCCCCTTACGGTGCTGCGGTGGATCTTCTATCCGGTATCCTATGCGCTCGTGCGCACGAGCAGCCGCATCAGCGAGAAGGCTTCGCACAAGAGCGAGATTTCGCTCGACGAGCTGGCCGACGCGGTGGATATGACCCAGAGTTCGAGTCCCGAGGAGCATGTGATGCTGTCGGGAATCGTCAATTTCGTCAATACCGAGG
>CAKVKI010000029.1 GCA_934754975.1 uncultured Alistipes sp.
GCTGAAAGCCCATTACCGCCGCGGAGGATTGGGCGACGTGAAAGTCAAGAAGTTCCTGATCGCCGTGCTGAACGAAATGCTGGAGCCGTTCCGCGAACGCCGCAAATATTACGAAGGACGCATCGGCGAGGTGTACGAAATCCTCCGCGCCGGGTCGGAAACGGCCCGCAAAGCCGCTGCCGAGACACTCGCCGACGTGAAACGCGCCATGAAGATCAACTATTTCAACGACAAGGAACTGATTGCAGGACAGACCGAATATTTCGCACACAAGGAATAAAACCGCAACCGATTTGAACCTCCGCGCCGACCATATATACCGCACGTTCCTCCGCCTTACGCGGCGGCTGAGCAACAGCCAGATCATGATGCTTCTGGCCGTGGTCGTCGGCGTACTCGCCGGAGTGGGAACCTATCTGTTCGAGATACTGCTGTACGGCATCAAATACGGGCTGACCAACTGGTTTCCGGTGGACAGCGCCCATATCCTGTTCCTGATCTACCCCGCCATCGGCATCATCCTGGCGACGCTGTTCGTCAAATATATCGTCCGCGACAACATCTCGGAGGGCGTCACGCGCGTGCTTTACGCCATGTCGAGCCGCAATTCGCGCATCGCGGGCCACAACTGCTGGACCTCGATCGTCGGCGGAGCCACGACCATCGGATTTGGCGGTTCGGTGGGTCCCGAGGCCCCGATCGTACTGACGGGAGCCGCCATCGGCTCGAACGTCGGACGGTTCGCACGGCTCAACTACAAACACACTACGCTGCTGCTCTGCTGCGGCGCCGGCGCAGCGCTGGCCGCCATTTTCAAGGCCCCGATTACGGGCGTGGTATTCGTACTGGAAATCCTGATGCTCGACATCACCGCAGGGTCGGTCATTCCGCTGCTCATCGCCTCGATCACGGCCACGACGATGGCTTTCATGCTCCGGGGCTTCGACCCGATCCTGGCCGTAACGCTGGCTCCCGAAGATGCGTTCGAACTCTGGCAGATACCGCTTTTCATCCTGCTGGGCGTATGCTGCGGACTGATGTCGTGGTATTTTACCTCGACGAACCTGCGCGTAGGCACGTTTTTCAAGAAAATCGACAAGCAGTACAAGAAATGGATCATCGGCGGAACCGTACTCGGAGTCCTGATCTTCATCTTCCCGCCCCTCTACGGCGAGGGTTACGAAGGATTCACCTCCCTGATGCACGGGCAGGCCGAAAAACTGTTCGACAATTCACTGTTCTACAGCTTCCGCGACATCGACTGGGTCGTCATACTCTTCGTCATCGCCACGATGTTCTTCAAGGTCATCGCCATGGCTTCGACCAACGCCGCGGGCGGCGTGGGCGGAACATTCGCCCCGTCGCTGTTCGTGGGCGCATTCACGGGCGCGTCGATAGCCCTGCTGTGCAACGCTTTCTTCGACTGGGACGTGTCGATCGTCTCCTTCACGCTGGTCGGCATGGCGGGCGTGATGTCGGGCGTGATGAAGGCCCCGCTGACCTCGATCTTCCTGATCGCCGAACTCTCGAACGGTTACGGACTGTTCATCCCCCTGATGATTACCGCCTGCATCTCGTTCGCCGTGGACTACTACCTCGATCCGGACTCGATCTACACCAAACAGCTGCGCCAGCGCGGGGAACTGCTGACCCACGACAAGGACCAGTCGGTTTTCGTCTTTCTGAAACTCGACGAGCTGATGGAGACCGATTTCCTGCGCATCAAGGAGAACTTCACGCTGGGCGATATCGTACACATTATTTCGACGGCGCGCCGCAATATCTTCCCCGTGATCGACAACTTCGGCCACCTGCTCGGCATTATCCAACTGGACGACCTGCGCGAAGATATGTTCAAACGCGAGAAATACGGCCATCCGATTTCGGACTACATGATTCAGCCGCCCGACAGGATTCTGGAACACGAAGCCATCCAGAGCGTCGTCCAGAAGTTCGAGGACAAACACACCTGGATGCTGCCCGTCGTGGACAAGCAGAACCGCTATATGGGCTTCATCTCCAAATCCCGCATCCTGAACGCTTACCGCGAGCAGCTGGTTAAAATACAGCAGTAAACCGCGGTCTTGTTTCGCATCCGCCCCTTGAAAAAGGGGACTCCTCCCGACAGCAAAATATGCAAGCGATATGACAACAGCAAATCCTTTCCCCTGGGCCGACGGCATGAACTGCGCCGTCACGGTGTGCGACACAGAAGGAGTAATCCTCTACATGAACGAAAAAGCCCGTGCGACCTATATCAAGCACGGCAACCTGATCGGCAGCAACATCTTCGGCTGTCACAGCGAACGTTCGCGTGAAATCATCCGCCGCCTGACGGCCGAAGGCGGCTCGAACGCCTACACCATCGAAAAACAGGGAGTCCGCAAAATGATTTACCAAACGGCCTGGCGGGACGGCGGCAAAGTAGGCGGCCTGGTGGAGATTTCGATGGAAATACCCGCCGAGATGCCGCATTACAACCGGGGATAGGCATACGACCGATTCTGTTTCGATTTTTTAGAGGACTTAAAAAGTCCTCTAATTTTTTATCTGGGGAAATTAATGTCGTGTTTACTTGCAAAAATGTAAAATATACTTTACATTTACAATAGCAGACGGGATGATGCGCACGTCCTGCGGTCTGCAAAACCAAAATCGAGAAAGTATGAAAAAAGATCTGTTACTGCCCTACGGTTTTAAGAAGATCGGCTGGGCGATTCTGATTCCCGCCCTCCTGGCAGGCATCCTGCGTATTACGCTGATTGATCCCGACACGCTGTTCGGCTGGTTGCACATCGGCATCCGCAGTATAGACAACTGCTTCACCAACAATGCGGAACAATGGGTGAACACCGTACTGATTCTCTGCATAGTCGCCGGGGCCGTGCTGGTCGCATGTTCGCGCGAACGGACGGAGGACGAAATGACGGTGCAGATCCGCCTGCGGACACTGATGTCCGCCCTTTACATTTACTGCGGAGCGGTCATTCTGATTACGCTTTTCGTCTACGACATTGCCTATGTGGTCTGGATGACCTATGCGATGCTCGGATTCATCCTTGTATTCCTGATGCTGTTCCGCTGGCAGCTGTGGCGGCTGAGAAAGGAGGCGGACGATGAAGAATAGAATCCGCGTCGAGCGCGCCGAGGTGCGCATGACCCAACAGCAGCTGGCCGACGCCATAGGGGTCAGCCGCCAGACCGTGAACGCCATCGAGACGGGCCGGTTCGTCCCCTCGACCGTGCTGGCGCTCAAGATCGCCCGGCAGTTCGGGAAACCGGTCGAGGCGGTTTTTCAGCTTGAAGAGGGAGAGTGATCCGACAGCGTCCCATACTCTCCGCCGGGAACAGAGCCTCGGCGGCAAACGAAAAGGTTCGGAAACGGCGGCGGATAAAAAACGGCAACGGCAATAGATAAAAAACGAAAAACGCGGCAGATAAAAAAAACGGAAACAACCAAAACCGAAAGGCGCAAAACAGCGACGACAAAAGGTTCGCATACAACGAAGGCGGTACTGAAAATGTACCGCCTTCGTTGTATATCCGCATCTTATGCTACATCACGGGCATGAAGCTTACGGCCTGTCCGCCGCCCGGAGCCATCACCACCTCGAGCGTATCGGCGGCCGAGACTTCGCGTTCCGAAATGGTATAAGAGGTAGGATTCGTCTCCCAATCGGCATCGGGACCGTCGGCGTAGATCGTTGCGCGGTATTTCGTGCCGGGCTTCAGGAAGTCGAGCGACAGCGTCAGCGTGCGGGGCTGTTCGTCGGTCGCCGCTCCCAGGAAATAATTCGCTCCCGCGCGGCGCACGACGGCGACGAATTCGCCCGGTTCGCCCGCCAGCGCACGCGACCAGTCGCAGTCCGCGTCGAAGTCGCGGAAGAACTGGAACGCAGGATGCCCCTCGTAATTCTCAATGAGGTCCGAAGCCATCTGCACGGGCGAATAGATGATTACCCATTCGGCGATCTGCTTGGCAAGGGTCGTATTCACGCGCATATTGACCTCTGGACCGCAGTTCCAGAGTTTGCGGCGCGGCGAGTTGCGCGTATTTTCATAAAGAATGTCGAACGTGCCGGGCGTAAAGTCCATCGGTCCGCCCAGCAGACGCGTGAAAGGCAGCATCACCTCGTGCGACGGCGGATTGCCCGCGCTCCAGGCGTCCCACTCCTTGCCGCGTGCGCCTTCGCGCGACATCATGTTAGGCCACGTACGGCGAATGCCGCAGTCTTTGATCGGCTCGTGCGCATTGACCGTCATGCGATATTTGGCAGCCGTCTCGACTACTCGCTGATAGTGCCGCACCATGTACTGGCCGTGATGGTTGTTGCCGCCGGAGATACCGCCGGCATAGCCCGTTTTGAGATTGTGTATTCCCAGATCGGCGTACCATTTGACGGCGCGCTCCAGCTGACGTTCGTAATCGGGAATGTTGCCGCCCGTTTCGTGGTGGCCGATGATCTCGATCCCGCGTTCCCGGGCGTAACGCACGATCTCTTCGATGTCGAAGTCGGCATAGGGCTTCGTGAAATCGAACGACTGGCTGCCGCCCCAGTTCTCCCAGCCTTCGTTCCAGCCTTCGAACAGCACGCCCTGAATATTGTTGGCCGCCGCGAAGTCGATATAGCGTTTGGCATTCACGGTCGTCGCGCCGTGACGGTCGTCCATCGCCCATGTCTCGACGCCCAGATGCATCCCCCACCATACGCCGACGTACTTCATCGGGCGTATCCAGCTCGTGTCTTCGATCTTCGACGGCTCATTCAGATTGAGGATCAGCGACGAGTTGATCAGTCCCACGGCTTCGGGCGCCAGCTGTACGGTGCGCCACGCGGTCGTAAATTTATTGCCGACATGCGCTTTCGTGCCGTCGGGCAGGGGCGCGAGGTCAGACTTGAACGTCAGCTCCCCGCTCTTACGAAGCGTCATTTCGGGAAAATCGTACAAGGCCGCTTCGTGGATGCTGCCGTAAACGCCGCCGACCCTGAACGTCGCGGGAGTATTGGCGTCAGTCAGTTCGCTCAGCGGAAGTTTGCGGTAAAGCAACTCGTAGGTATCGAAGCTGGCGGGAATGGTCCACGAATCGCCGTCGGCGGCGAAGCGGAATTCTGTCAGTTCGTCGGTCACGCGGAGCGAATCCGTTCCGGGCGCTTCGTATTCGTAACGGAATCCCAATCCGTCGTCGAATACCCGGAAGCGCAACGTCAACAGCACGCCGCCGCCGTTGCGCAGCCGCACGGCCATTTCGTTGTAACGGCTGCGGTTCTCCTTGTTCTCGCCCCACGGCTGGATCCACGTCTCATCGACGCTCGTGCGCGACACATTTTCGACGGCGAACCCTCCGGAGAGGTCGGTCCCGGCGGCTTCGAATCCCAGCCGGGAAGGTTCGAACAGCCGGACATCGCCGTCCGTAACGGAATAGGTCATACGTCCGGCGGAATCCACGGCGAACGCCAAACGAACTGTGCCGTCAGGCGAAGCAACTTCGGTGTTCCGCGAACAGGCTCCGCACAGGAGCAGTGCGGCAAGGGAGAGCAATATAGATTTCATAATCAGCAGGATTAGGCCGGTGTCGGAATCAAAGGAAAGCTTCGAATCCGGCCTGTTGTTTCGTGGGCAGGAATTCGACGACCGCATAATCGGCGACGCCGTGGATGCAGAACGGGTCTTCGAGCGTCAGCGCATCGACCGCCGCACGGTCTGCGGCGCGGCAGAGAATGACGCCGCCCGTCCGGGGATTCTGCGGTCCCGAGCAGAGGAACGTCCCGTCGGCATAATAACGGTCGAGGTATTCGCAGTGCGCCGCGAGATGTCGCTCCACCTCCGCAAACGGTTTTTTGTAGGTCAGAAGTATGATGAACATCCCGTGTCAGAGTTTTATGTCGTAAATCTGGATCACGCCCTGCAGTTTGCCGGTTTCGTCGGTCACGAGCAGCGAGGTGACCTTGTTGCGGGTCATCATCTTCTCGGCTTCGATCAGCTTCTTGTCTGCAGAGATCGTCTTCGGGTTCGGCGTGGCGATATCGGCGGCCTTGATGTTGAAGAATTCGGCGCGGCGGCGTTCCATGGCGCGGCGCACGTCGCCGTCGGTCACGATACCCTCGATGCGGTCGCCGTCGCAGATGATGATAAGTCCCAGTCCCCCCTTGCTGATGGCGTGGATCATGTCCGTCGCCGAGCAGTCGGGCGCCACGACCGGAAGATCGTGCGAACGCATCACGTTGCCGACGGTCATCAGCAGGCGGCGTCCGAGGCTTCCGCCCGGATGCAGGCGTGCGAAATCTACGCTCGTAAAGCCCCGCATCTGCATCAGCGACACGGCCAGCGCATCGCCCATGGCGATCTGCGCCGTGGTCGAGGTCGTCGGCGCGAGATGCAGGATACAGGCTTCCTCTTCGACCCCCACATCGAGATGCACGTCGGAATTCTTGGCCAGTGCGGACTCCGGATTACCGGTCATCGAAATCAGTTTGTTGCCGTTGGAGTGGATGAAAGGCACGATTTTCAGGATTTCGTCGGTCTCGCCCGAATAGGAGAGCGCCAGCACGATATCGTCCTTCGAAATCATACCCAGATCGCCGTGAAAGGCTTCGCCGGGATGCAGGAAGAAGCTGGGCGTACCGGTCGAGGCGAGCGTCGCGGCGATTTTGCGCCCCACCAGTCCCGACTTGCCCATGCCTGTAACAATACATTTACCCTGCCCCGAAAGGATCAGTTCGACGGCGTCGGCGAAATGATCGCCTAACGTCTCCTTCATGCGCTTGAGCGCCAGCAGTTCGGTGTTGATCGCCTTGCGGGCCAGATCGAGGATCTGGGCTTTTGTGGTATCGGTCATTATAGCAGGGTTTTAATAAGATTTTCCAATTCGTCGAGCTGCAGCATGTTCGGGCCGTCGCTCTTGGCATGGTCCGGATCGGGATGCACTTCGAAGAAGAAACCGTTGGCGCCGAAAGCCCGGGCGGCCTGCGCCATGGCGGGTACGAATTCGCGGTTGCCGCCCGTCTTGCCGCCCGCGGCGCCGGGACGCTGCACCGAGTGGGTGCAGTCCATCACCACGGTCGGGGCGATGCGCAGCATGTCCGCAATATTGCGGAAATCGACCACGAGGTTGTTGTATCCGTAGATATTGCCGCGTTCGGTGAGCCATATCTCCGAAGCGCCCGCGTCACGGGCCTTTTCGAAAGGATAGAGCATATCGGCGCCCGACAGGAACTGCGCCTTCTTGATATTCACCGTTTTGCCGGTTTTCGCCGCAGCGGTCAGCAGGTCGGTCTGGCGGCAGAGGAACGCGGGAATCTGGATCACGTCGACCACTTCGCCCACGGGCGCGGCCTGCCACGACTCATGGATGTCGGTCAGCAGTTTCAGCCCCCACTTCGCACGCACGCCGGCGAGCATCTGCAACCCCTTTTCGAGTCCGGGTCCCCGGAACGACGAGATCGAAGTGCGGTTGGCCTTGTCGAACGACGCCTTGAAGATAATGTCGGTGCCGAGTCTCTCGTTGATCGCAGCGAGACGCTGCGCCACGGTGTCGAGCAGTTCGGCAGACTCGATGACGCACGGTCCGGCGATAAATTTTACCTCCATAAAACTCAATTATAAAGTTAAGAATTAAAAAGTTAAGAATCTACGGGCGGCAAAACAGCCGGATTCCTGCTTTTTAATTTTTCATTTTCCATTCTTAATCAAGAAAGCTTCGGCTTTCTCCAGGTCTTCGGGCGTGTCGATGCCGATGGTTTCGACATCGGTAATGCCCACGCCGATCTTATAGCCGTTCTCCAGCCAGCGGAGCTGTTCGAGCGACTCGGCTTTTTCGAGCGCGGACTGCGGCAGGGCCGTAACGGCGCGCAGGACCTCCGTGCGGAACGCATAGAGACCGATATGCTTGTAGAACGTATGGCGGGCCAGCCACTCCGACCGTTCGACGCCCCGCAGGTAGGGAATCACCGAACGCGAGAAATAGAGGGCGCGCGACTGCGCATCGAGTACCACTTTCGGGGAGTTGGGATTTTCGAGGGCTTCGGGACCGTCCGTCGCGGCAAAAGGCTTGACCAGCGTGGCGATATCGGTCGCCGGGTCGTCGAAGCAGCGTTTCACGGCTTCCAGCTGCGAGGCCCGGATAAAAGGCTCGTCGCCCTGCACGTTCACCACCACGTCGCAGGCCTTTCCCTGTTTGAGATAGGCTTCCCAGCAACGGTCGGTGCCGCTTTTGTGGTCCGGCGAAGTCATCTCGGCCCTGCCGCCGAAAGCGAGTACGGCGTTGTAGATACGCTCGTCGTCGGTGGCGACCACGGCATCGTCCAATACGCCCGCCACCTGTTCGTAAACGCGCTGAATGACGGGCTTGCCGCCCAGCATCGCCAGCGGTTTGCCCGGAAAGCGCGTCGAGGCGTAACGCGCCGGTATGATTGCGATAAATTTCATCGTCTTCGTTATTTAGCCCTAAAAATAAAAAGTAAAAGGTGAAAATCAAAACTTTTCACCTTTTACTTTCATCGTTGCTTTATACTAACGCCAATTTCAGCACCTCTTCGTTGGTCTTCACGTAATGGAACGTCAGTCCTTCGACGTACTCGGGTTTGATCTCGGCGATGTCCTTGCGGTTCTCCTCCGAAAGGATCAGTTCGGTGATACCGGCGCGCTTGGCCGCCAGAATCTTCTCCCGAACGCCGCCCACGGGCATTACGCGGCCGCGGAGGGTCGTTTCTCCCGTCATGGCGATACGCTCCCTGACCTTGCGTCCGGTGTAGGTCGAGACGATCGAAGTCACCATCGTAATACCGGCCGAGGGACCGTCTTTCGGAATCGCCCCCTCCGGCACGTGGATATTGATGTCGTTCTTTTCGAACGCCGACGCGTCGATTCCCAGTTCCGCGTGGTGGGCCATCACCCACTCGTGGGCGATGGTCGCCGACTCCTTCATCACATCGCCCAGATTACCCGTCAGGCTGACTTTGCCCTTGCCGGGGGTCAGCACCGATTCGATGTAAAGGATGTCGCCGCCGACCTCGGTCCACGCAAGGCCCGTCACAACGCCCGTCATGCCGCCCACCTCGTACTCCTCGCGGAGGAATTTGGGCATGCCGAGAATCTTCTCGACATCCTTGGCCGAAATCTCGGGCGCGAAGGCTTCTTCGAAAGCGATCTGCTTGGCGCGGGCGCGGGCGATCTTGGCCAGCAGTTTGTCGAGCGAACGCACGCCCGATTCGCGGGTATAGCCGGAGATGACGCCCTCGACGATTTCGGGCGTCATCGCGAGTTCCTGCTCCTTGATGCCGTGGGCCTCGCGCTGCTTGGGCAGCAGGTGGTCCAGGGCGATGCGGATCTTCTCTTCGACCAGATAGCCCGGAATGTTGATCATCTCCATACGGTCGCGCAGGGCCGGGGCGATATTGGCTACATTGTTGGCCGTAGCGATAAAGAGTACCTTCGACAGGTCGTATTCCATGTCGATGTAGTTGTCGTGGAAGGTGGTGTTCTGTTCCGGATCAAGCACTTCGAGCAATGCACTCGACGGGTCGCCGTGGTTCGAAACGGTCACCTTGTCCACCTCGTCGAGAATAATCACGGGATTCGAAGAACCGCACCGCTTGATGGTCTGGATAATCCGGCCCGGCATGGCCCCGATGTAGGTACGGCGGTGTCCGCGAATCTCGGACTCGTCGTGCAGGCCGCCCAGCGAGATACGGCCGAACTTGCGGCCCAATGCCGCCGCGACCGACTTGCCCAGCGAAGTCTTGCCGACTCCCGGGGGACCGTACAGGCAGAGGATCGGCGACTTGAGGTCGCCTTTGAGCTTGATGACGGCCAGATGTTCCAGAATACGCTCCTTCACCTCGTCCAGGCCGAAATGGTCGTGGTCGAGCTGTTCACGGGCGCACTTGAGGTCGAGATTGTCCTTGGTCGTGTCGTTCCACGGCAGTTCCAGCAGCAGCTGCAGATAGGTCATCTGCACCGAATATTCGGCTACGGCGGGATTCAGCCGCTCGACTTTCTGCAGCTCCTTCTCGAAGGTCTCGCCGACCTCCTTGGGCCAGTTCTTCTTCTTGGCCTCCTCGCGCATCTTCTCGATGTCGGCGTCGGCGCCGTCGCCCAGCTCGTCCTGGATCGTGCGCATCTGCTGCTGGAGGTAGTAGTCGCGCTGCTGCTTGTCGATCTCCTGCTTCACACGCTCCTGAATCTGATTTTTCAGCTCGGCCAGCTGTTGTTCGCGGATCAGTATTTCGAGCAGTTTGCGGGCGCGGGCCAGCAGGCCGGGGGCTTCCAGCAGCGACTGGCGGTCCTCGTCCGTCAGCTCCATGTTCGAACAGATGAAGTTAATGATGCCGCGCTTGGAGTCGATGTTCTTAATGGCGAACGCCGCCTCCTTGGGCATCGACGGCGAGACGTTGATGATATTGAGCGCCACGTCGCGGATCGAATCCACGAGGGCCTCGAACTCGATGCTCTTCAGGTCGGGCGTAGTGTCGCGCAAGGCGGTCACCCGGGCCCGGAAATAAGGCTCGGTGGTAATATATTCGCGGATTTCGACCTTCTCCAGGCCGTTCAGGATCACCGTAAGGTTGCCGTTGGGCATTTCGAGAATCTTGATGATGCGCGCCGCGGTGCCGACCTTGTACATGTCGTCCGGCGCAGGGTCTTCGACGTCGCTTTCGCGCTGCAGCACGGCGCCCAGAATACCGCCTTCGGCATTCACGGCGCGCACCAGACTGATGCTCTTGTCGCGGCCCACCGTAATGGGGGTGATAGCGCCGGGAAAGAGTACGGAACTGCGCAGCGTAAGAATCGGAATGATCTCGGGAACCTCCACCTCTTCAACAACTTCGTCGCTGCCCGTCACGATGGGAATTACACGGTGGTTGCCGTCGAGCAGTTCGGGGAGCAGGTTTACGTCGTCGATTTCGATTGTCTCTATTTTATCTTTTTTACTCATAGTTTACAATATATAATGTTGCAAAGGTAACGATTTTTTAGTCATATTTATTTTATCTTTGACAGAATGTTAATAACTTTGCGGGTCAAACAACGAAGTAAAACAATTTCACCCCTATGCAAATCGCAGATAAATATTCGCCGCAGGAGATCGAGTCGAAATGGTACGACTACTGGATCGAAAACCGCCTGTTTCACTCGGAACCCGATGAACGCGAACCCTATACGATCGTAATTCCTCCCCCCAACGTAACGGGCATGCTCCACATGGGGCACATGCTCAACAACACGCTGCAGGACGTGCTGATCCGCCGCGCCCGCATGTCGGGCAGGAACGCCTGCTGGGTGCCGGGCATGGACCACGCGTCGATCGCCACCGAAGCCAAAGTCGTAGCGATGCTCCACGAGAAAGGCATCGAAAAATCGTCGCTCTCGCGTGAGAAATTCCTCGAATACGCTTGGGAATGGAAGGAAAAGTACGGCGGCATGATCCTCAAACAGCTGCGCAAACTGGGCGCCTCGTGCGACTGGGAGCGGACCTGCTTCACGATGGACGAGCCCCGCACCGAGAGCGTCATCAAAGTCTTCTGCGACCTGTTCGAAAAAGGCAAAGTTTACCGCGGCGTACGCATGGTAAACTGGGACCCCGCGGCAAAAACGGCGCTTTCGGACGAAGAGGTGATCTTCAAGGAGTCGCACGGCAAACTCTACTACCTGCGTTACAGGGTCGAAGGCACGGACAAGGCGATCATCGTCGCCACGACGCGCCCCGAAACCATTCTGGGCGACACGGCGCTGTGCGTCAATCCCAACGACCCGCGTTACGGTTCTCTGCCGGCCGATGCGCGCGTCATCGTGCCGCTGGTGAACCGTTCGATCCCGGTGATCCGCGACGAATACGTCGATATCGAATTCGGTACGGGCGCGCTGAAAGTCACCCCGGCGCACGACGTGAACGACTACATGCTGGGCGAAAAATACGGTCTCGAAACGATCGACATCTTCAACGACGACGGCACGATCAACGATAAGGTCGGCATGTACGTCGGCATGGACCGTTTCGACGTCCGCAAACAGATCGAGGAGGACCTCGCCGCGGCGGACCTGCTCGAAAAGACCGAGGACTACACCAACAACGTGGGATACTCGGAGCGCACGGGCGTAGCCATCGAGCCGAAACTCTCGATGCAGTGGTTCCTCTCGATGGAGGAGCTGGCCCGGCCCGCGACCAAAGCCGTCCTGGAGGACACGATCCGCTTCGTGCCCGAGAAATACAAGAACACCTACCGTCACTGGATGGAGAACATCAAGGACTGGTGTATCTCGCGCCAGCTGTGGTGGGGACAGCGGATTCCGGCCTACTACCTGCCCAAAGGCGGTTACGTGGTGGCTCCGACGGCCGAAGAGGCGCTCGAAAAGGCGCGTGCGAAGGCCGGCGACGACTCGCTGCAACTGAGCGACCTGCGTCAGGACGAGGACGTGCTGGACACCTGGTTCTCGTCGTGGCTGTGGCCCATCTCGGTGTTCGACGGCATCCGCTTCCCGGACAACAGGGAGATCAACTATTACTACCCCACCAACGATCTGGTGACGGGTCCCGACATCATCTTCTTCTGGGTGGCCCGCATGATTATGGCGGGGTACGAATACCGCGGTGAAAAGCCCTTCGGCAATGTTTACTTCACGGGCATCGTCCGCGACAAACTCGGCCGCAAGATGTCGAAACAGCTGGGCAACTCGCCCGACCCGCTGGACCTGATCGCCAAATACGGCGCCGACGGCATGCGTATGGCGATGCTGATTTCGTCGTCGGCCGGCAACGACGTAATGTTCGACGAGGCGCTCTGCGAGCAGGGCCGCAACTTCGGCAACAAGATATGGAACGCCTACCGGCTGGTGAACGGCTGGTCGGCGGACGGCAAGGCCGCGCAGGACGACAACAACCGTCTGGCGGTCGAATGGTTCCGCCAGACGCTGAGCCGCGCACTGCGCCAGATCGCCGAGGACTTCAGGTCCTACCGCATTTCGGAAGCGTTCATGGCAGCCTACAAACTTTTCTGGGACGACTTCAGCGGTCTCTACCTCGAAATGGTGAAACCCGCCTACGGACAGCCTATCGACGCGGAGACGTTCGCCGCGACGCGCAGATTCTTCGACGAACTGATGCGCGTACTGCACCCCTTCATGCCGTTCGTGACGGAGGAGATCTGGCAGGACATCGCACCCCGCAGGGCAGGCGAGTCGATCACCGTGGCCCCGATGCCGCAGCCGGTCGAAGCCGACGAGAAACTGCTGGCCCGGTTCGAATTGGCTAAAGAGGTGATCTCCTCGGTGCGCAACGTACGCAACCAGAAGAACTTGCCGCAGAAGGAAGCACTGACGCTCAAGGTGATCGCCGACGAGAACTACCCCGCCGAATACGCTCCCGTAATGCAGAAAATGGCCAACCTGACGACGATCGAAACCGTGACGGAGAAAGACCCGGCGGCATCGGCCTTCATCGTCAAGACGACCCAGTATTTCGTGCCGATGGCGGGCAAGATCGACGTCGAAGCCGAAATCGGGAAGTTGACGGAGGGGCTGGCCTACTACGAGGGATTCCTCGCAAGCGTCATGAAAAAGCTCTCGAACGAACGTTTCGTACAGTCGGCGCCCGAAAAGGTCGTGGCTAACGAGCGAGCCAAACAGGCGGACGCCGAAGCCAAAATCGCAGCCATCAAAGAGCAGCTGGGAGCGCTGAAATAATCCGGCGTGGCACAAATCACCATATACACCGACGGCTCGGCCCTGGGAAATCCCGGGCCGGGCGGTTACGGCGCGGTGCTGCTTTCGGGCTGCCACCGCAAGGAACTTTCGCAGGGATTCCGCCTGACGACCAACAACCGCATGGAATTGATGGCCGTCTGCGCGGCGCTCGAAACGCTCAAGTTCGAGGGTTCGGACGTCACGGTCTATTCCGACTCGAAATACGTCGTGGACGCCGTGACGAAAGGCTGGGTGTTCGGCTGGGAGAAAAAACGGTTCGCCGGCAAGAAAAACCCCGACCTGTGGATGCGTTTCCTGCGCATATCCCGGCGCCACAACGTGAAGTTCGTGTGGGTCAAGGGCCACGCCGATACGGTCGAGAACAACCGCTGCGACCTACTGGCCGTAGCCGCCGCCAACGACAAGGCGCATTTATTGGAAGACACTGGTTATGAGCCGGAAGAGAGGTGAGCGGCAACGCCCGCCTCTTTTCCTTTTTCGGCCTTTTTTTCTCCTAAAGTTCGCACTTTTGACGCTCGGAGTCCGATTTTATCATTATTATTCCTATCTTTGTCCCGATTATCACCTAACCTGCAAATAATCCGCCCGTAATGCTTAAAATATACATGAGGCTCCTGGGTTTCGCCCGACCCATCCAGAAATACGCAGTCCCCTATTTCTTCTATTCACTGCTTTACGCACTGTTCAACTCGCTCACGTTCCTGCTGATCATGCCGATCCTCAAGACGATGTTCGACGCCGACTACACGTTCGTATATGTGGAGAAACTGCCCCCGCTGGCCTTCAATCAGGAGTACCTGACGGCGCTGTTCAACTTCACCTACTCGCACCTGTTCAACGAATACAACCCCGAGAACGTACTGCTCATGCTGGCCGTGGTAACCGTTTTCGTGAGCCTGCTGAGCAACCTGTTCCGTTATCTGGGTTCGTGGACGGTGGAGAACATGCGGACCCGCACCCTGCAGCGCATGCGCAACGAGATGTTCTCGAAAGTGGTGGACATGCACGTCGGCTATTTCAGCGACCAGCGCAAGGGCGACATCATTTCGAAAATCACCTCCGACGTCGGCGTGGTGCAGTTCTGCATCACCAATACCCTGCAGGTGGCTTTCCGCGAACCGTTCCTCATCATCGGTTACACGGTGATGATGGTCGCCATTTCGTGGGAACTGGCCCTCTTCTCGGTACTGTTCCTGCCCGTGGTGGCGCTCATCATCGGCAGCATCGTCAAACGCCTGCGCCATCCGGCCCGCACGAGCCAGCAGCGCATGGGCGAACTGGTATCAACGCTCGACGAATCCCTTTCGGGCATCAAGGTCATCAAGAGCTACAACGCCATAAATTACATCAAACAGAAGTTTTACGACCTGAACGCCGACCTGGCCCGGCTGACCCTCTCGATGGCCCGCCGCCAGCAGCTGGCTTCGCCTATGAGCGAATTCCTCGGCATCTCGGCCGTGGGCGTGATTCTCGTATTCGGCGGTTCGCTCGTATTCAAGGGGTCGCTCAGCCCCGAAGGCTTCATCGCTTTCGTCGCCATGTTCTCGCAGATCACGCGCCCCGTGCGCACGTTCATCGACCAATTCGCCAACATCAACCAGGGTATCGCAGCCGGAGAACGTATCTTCTCGATCATCGACGCCCAGAGCGAAATACAGGACAAACCCGGCGCGCAGGAACTCGACGGGCTGAAAGACAAGATCGAATTCCGCGACATCCACTTCTCGTACGACGGCAGCCGCGAGGTGATCGACGGCATTTCGTTCGATATCAAGCGCGGGGAGACCGTGGCGCTCGTGGGACCGTCGGGCGGCGGCAAATCGACGCTCAGCGAACTGGTTCCGCGTTTCTACGACGTTGCGGCGGGCGACATCCTCATCGACGGCGTTTCGATCCGCGACTACACGCAGGAGAGCCTGCGCGCCCACATGAGCGTCGTATCGCAGGACACCGTGCTTTTCAACGACACCATCGAAGGCAATATCGCCATGGGCAAGGCCGGGGCTTCACACGAAGAGATCGTCGAAGCGGCCCGAATCGCCAATGCCGACTGCTTCATCACCGAAGCTCCCGAAGGGTACCAGACCAATATCGGCGACCGCGGCGTAAAACTCTCGGGCGGTCAGCGGCAGCGCCTCTCCATCGCCCGCGCCGTGCTGAAGAACCCCGACATCCTGATTCTCGACGAGGCGACTTCGGCCCTCGACACCGAGAGCGAAAAACTCGTGCAGGACGCCCTCAACAAGCTGCTGGAAGGCCGTACGTCGGTAGTTATCGCACACCGGCTGAGTACGATCCACAATGCCGATAAAATCATCGTCGTCGATCACGGACGCATTGCCGAGCAGGGTACGCACGCCGAACTGATGGCCCGCGGAGGCATCTATGCCAAACTGATCGAACTGCAGT
>CAKVKI010000030.1 GCA_934754975.1 uncultured Alistipes sp.
ATGAAGGAAAGCGCGGCTCGTGATTTATTAATCCCCGATTTCTGCAATCGTATCGGTTACGCCGATTGCACACTGACAAATAACAATGCAGTTATTCGAAACGCAAAAAAACGTCTCGAAAGAGTCAAATGGCTCAAGTCCCAAGAAGAAAAGGAGTACGAAGTGAACGGATTTCGCGTTGTCGAGAACCCCCAAGAAAACCGATTCCAAATATTCTTCAGAGACAAGCCTGCAAAAGAAATCCGCCAAAAGCTACACCATGCAGGTTATCGGGGTTCCTACGAAAATAAATGCTGGCAGTGTTACATGAAAAGATGGAATATTGAGGCTGGCAAGCAAATCCTCATGTCTCTCGACAAAGAAAAAATCTAAATTTTGAACGAATATTTATCCCTGATGGCCTAAATAGCTAAATCAACAAGGTTGATGTTTGTTGATGAATTTTTGTTGCACCGATGCGTAATCTGCTGACTGTCTGAGTGCATGACAATCAGCTATTATATTGCGATCGTCGCCGCAGCCCTCGGATGCGCCTGCAATCCGCTGGCGGATACCGACGACATGGACAACAACGTGCAGGCCACACGCATCGCCTTCTCGCCCGAAGTCGTGACCCTCGACAACGCCGGGCGGAACGCCGAGGAAGACCAGGGACAGGACGTCGTCGTCACGCTCAACCCCAAGGGCCGCAAGTCGATGGCCTGGAGCGCCGAGACGGACAAAACCAAAACATGGTGTACGCTGACCGAACGCAGCGTCACCGACGCCGACGGCGTCACGCACCGCGGATTCCGGATCACCGCGACCGAAAATACGGCTTACAAGCGCACGGCGACCGTTACCCTCACGGCGGCCGACGGTACGCAGGAGACGCTGCAGGTCGTGCAGACGGGCGTCTATCCCGATGCCGAAGTCACGGTGGACCCGCGGCAGATCGAGTTCAACGCCGACGAGATCGTCCCGGTCGATGTCAGCTTCACGACCAACATGGGCGACGTCTATGCGGTCTCCAAAGACCAGGACGCCGACTGGATTTCGTGGGAGGACATGGGCGGCAATGTGATCCGCTTCACGGCCGCGCCGTGGGACGACGAGGAGCAGCCGCGCACGGCCAACGTCTATATCACGGTCGGCAGCGAGGAGACGAGCGCCGCCACGGCGAAGATTCCCGTCACGCAGCTGGCCAAAGACCTCTACTGCTATGTCTGGGGTGCGTCGCTGTTCGATTACGACAAGTTCGAACTCGCCCGGCGCATGACCAAGTCCGAGGCGGGCGTCTATCGCTTCGACGCTTATTTCGCTACGGGAAATTCGCCCGAAATACGCATCAATACCGTAATGCGCGCCGATTACTACCCCGCTTACGCGCTCGCGGCCGACGGGCGGATCGTCACGCTCAATTCGGCGGCGGATGCGGTTCCCGCGGGGCCTGCAATCGACATCGACGGCATGCGTACGCTGACCATCGACCTCAATGCGATGACCTACACCCTGTCGCGCATAGCGATCGCCAACTGCATGCCCGACGACGCGGCGGCCGCCTGCCCGTCGAAGGCGTTCCGGACCAAGGACGGCGGCGCAAAGATATGGATGACCCGCAACCTGAACTGGAACGGCGGTCCGGAGATCGGCGCGATGAAACTGGGGTCGCGTCTGGTGCCGGCCTATTCCGGTTCGGCGACGTCGGGCGGCTACGATCCCCAAGACCCCTACATCGAGCGCAATCCCGCCTACGACGAAGAGGAGAGCGGCGGATCGGTCAAGGGCGATCAAGCGGTCACGGACAAGTACGGACGTCTCTATACGCTCGATGAAATCCTGCTGGGCACGCCCGCCGGCGGATTGGGCCGCGGCATCACCTCGATCGAATGGCCTTCGGCCTACAACGTCGGTTCGACGTTCGTCGATGCCGTCGGCACGCAGATCACGGCGCGCGTCTTCAAGTCCGCGGAGATGAAAGCCGTGACCGACGACGAGCGGTTCTTCGCCGAAAACCCGGCGCTCTCGGCCCAGATACAGGGCATCTGCCCCTACGGCTGGCATATCGCCAACTTCCGCGACTGGTACGACCTGGCCTATGCGGCGCTCGACGCTTCGCGCGGCGATGGGGCCTATCCCGTCCGGGAGGAGATGCTGACCATCGCCAAACTCGTCGCCACCAACGCCAACAACGTAGCTCCGTGGCTCCGCACGCAGGAGGGCTGGACGAGCAATCCCGCCCGTGCCGCGGGCGCCGACGCCTTCGACTTCAACCTCTATCCGACCGGATGGCGGCTCAACAAGAACGGCTACGGGCAGTACGGCGACACGGCCCACTCATGGGTGCCGCTGATCGGTTCCTCGGCCAAGAAAACGTGGCGCCTGAACAACGTGAAGGCAACCAGCAACTACTGGTTCAACGACAACCTCGACGCCGGCAATCCGGCCGTGGGCATCCGCTGCGTGAAAAACTACAAAGTCAAGAAGTAATCAACCGACCGGAGGAGCGCCGGACGACGGGCGCTCCCCGGTTCAAAACCGACAAGAACAATGAAAAAACTGAAATATCTGCTGACGGCCTGCTGTGCAGCTTCCGTTTGGCTTGCGGCATGCTCAGACGACGATTACGAACCGCTGCCCGACTGGTGGTGGAACCAGACGGGCGAAGCGGCGGTCTATCCCGAACCCGCAGCCGTCGATAACAAGGTCGTGGCGCACCGCGGCTGTTATGCCGAGACCGGATTTCCGCAGAACTCCGTCGCCGGGCTGAAGAAGGCTGTCGAGATGAAGCTCTTCGCTTCGGAGTGCGACATCCACCTGACCAAAGACGGCAAAGTGGTCGTCTACCACGACGATTACTACCTCGGCAACACCTGTTTCAAGGACGCCACCTATGCCGAGCTGTGCGCCAAAGGCACGCTGGCCAACGGCGAGAAGCTGCCGCTGCTGGAGGAGTTTATCGACGTGGTGCTGGAAGGCGGCTCTACGCAGTTGTGGATCGACGTCAAGACGCTCGGCGACGAGGCGGGCGGCAATGCGGAAGCGAGCCGGACCGGCATCGCCGCCGCGCAAATCATCCACGAGAAGAGAGCCAAAAATTTCGTGGGATTCATCATCGGCCGTCTGGCCATACGCGATAAAGTGATTCCCGCGGTTCGCTCGGCGTGGCCCGTGTCGTACGGAGCGGCGGCCTACGGACCGAATGACTTCATCGCCAGGGACATTCCGTGGGCCAATATGAAACTCGCGGATTTCGGGCTGGACACCAAGCGGGCCAAGAGCTTTCCCGAAAACAAGGTGCGGCTGAGCCTGTGGCAGATCGACACCGACGAGCAGATGCAGTGGTATCAGGGCATCCGCAGCGATGTCTACGGCATTACGAACTACCCCCTTAGGATGATGAACAAGCTGGGACTCCGCTGACGGATTTCCGCATAAAAGAATGCCGCGCCCCGAAAGGAGCGCGGCATCGCTTTTTGTCGGCCGGAATCAGAATCCGATGAAGTCGGTCTGGAGCTTCGACGTGCGGTAGGTGTTGCCCATGCCGTCCTCGACGACAACCTCGAAATCGGCCGTTTCGGGCGTTCCCGAGGTCAGCTTGCCGTAATAATAGTGGTCGAGCTTCTTGCCCCAGGTGCCGCCCACGCTCTTGCTGTAATAAAGTACGTGGTAAGCATAGGCCCAGTAGTCGCAGGTCGAAACGCGGGTCATATCCCCCACCTTCGCGCCGTTCTGCCAGAGCGATACTTTCCAGTCGCCGCCCGTGTCGGAGTTCCAGACGTTGGCCACGATGCACTTCGCATCGTTCATGGCCGGGGTGTTGGCGGCGAAACTGAATGTCAGACTGCCCGAGGCGCCGAATACCTGCTTTGCCGAATAGGCGCGGATCTGGTGGTCGGCGGCCTTGTTGGTCGATTTGTAATACTGGTTGGGGATGCTGTTGCCCGAAATTTCATACACGCCGTATCCGTTCGGCGTACCGTCGGCGCAGAGGGTCGAAGTCCACCATGCGCCGCAGGCGGCGCCGTGGATGTGTTCGAGGATCTTTTTGCCGTTGCGGGTGTGGATGTACTTCTGCTGGTAGTGCGTGTGCCCGATCATGATGTGCGCTTCGGCGAATTCCGAGAGCAGGTCGAGTACCCCGGCGTGATTCATATGGCTTTCGTCGGTCTGGCTCGTGCCGCCGCGGAACGGCATATGCGCGCAGAAGATCACCAGCTTGTCCTTCGCTACGTGCGACAGGTCCTGACGGAGCCATTCGAGCTGCTGGTCGGTGATGCCGCCCTTGTAGTTGGTCGAAGGGGTGCTGCCGCCGACGTAGAAGACGTTGTCCATCGACACGATGTGGGCGTTGCCGCGGTTGAACGAGTAGTTGCGCGGCCCGAACTGCGATTCGAAATTGGCGGCGGCCTTGTCGTCCGAAGTCTCGGTCTTCAGGTGGTCGTGGTTGCCGATGGTCTGGAAGATCGTCAGGTTGCGGTTGGCCATCGACTCCTTCATGTTGCTCCACAGGTCGGGCGTGTCGAAGACGATGTCGCCGAGCGTGATGCCGTACACGGCGCGCCCTTTGGCTTTGAACGCTTCGACCGTCTCCTCGATGTCGGGAATGGTTTCGTTGACGTAACGGCTGATGTCGGCCGTGCTGGCGCACTGCGGGTCGGCGATGCAGACCAGCGTGAAGTCGGTTTCGGGAGCGGCCAGCGGCTTGAGTACGAAGTCGTGGCGGTCGGCGATGTTCTTATGGACGATTTCCGCGTAGAACAACGGGTAATTGTCCGCCGAGGTGTTGATCTCATACCCTGCCGGCGTGCTGTACCAGACAAACCGCGCCTTCTTGTAGCGGGTCATCTGGTAGACGCCGTTGGCGTCGGTGGCCACGCTGCTGTAACCGTCCGACACGACCACGCCCTGCACGGGTTTGCCCGACGTGTCGGTCACCAGTCCGTAGAGGGTCGTACCCTCGCCGAGCTGCGTGCCGTTAAGCTCGGTCTCGACGCCGGGTTCGCGGCCCTCGCCGTCCGATTTGTCGTTGCTGCACGCCAGCAGGAGCGCGGCCGCCATACAGCAGAATAACATGATTTTTGTCTTCATATCTGTTGTTTTTATTGTCCTCTTACTTCCAGAGCGCATTTTGTTCGAGATTGGGGTTGCGTGTGATCGCCGTCAGCGGGATCGGGCGCAGGTACTTTTTCTCGTCCCATACGCGCTTGTATTCCCAGACGATGTTGCCCTCGCCGTTGAGCGAGAAGGTCTGGTTGGCGCCCGTGTTCGAAATGGCGATCGAATGTTCGGTATCCTCGCCCGGACGGATGTAGAAGTCGGGCACGGGATCGCCGTTGTCGTCGGTGCTGCGGCCCGTGTAGTCGTAGGTGTAGTTCGTGCTGCCGATGTAGATGCCCGTCCACGGGTTGTTGTCGCTCGTCAGCAGGTCGCCCATGTGCCAGCGCATGCAGTCGTCCCAGCGAAGCCCCATTTCGAGACAAAGCTCGATACCGCGCTCGCGGCGCACTTCGAGAATCCATTTGTCGGTCACCGTATTGAGGAAATAGGCCTCCATGTAGGGGGCGGCCTTGGCGGGAACGACCGACGTCACACCGGCGCGGCTGCGCAGCGGCGCGATGGTCTGCTCCCAGACGGCGGCGTCCATTTCACCCAGCTCGGCTTTGGCTTCGGCATAGTTGAGCAGCACCTCGGCATAGCGGATGATCGGCAGCGAGTTCCAGCTGGCCGCTTTCGAAAGCACGTTGTCGGCATCGTCGTCGATCGACCACTTGATCGGATGGTAGCCCGTGCGGGTCACCTTCCAGTTGGGCGAATAGGGCACCGTGCGGCCGCTGATCTTCATCTGGTACGAGGGGTTGATGACCGTCTGCGCCATGCGGGCGTCGCGGCCTTCGAACTCGTGGATAAAGTCGATGGTCCTGTACCCGTCGATGTCCGTAAAGGGCGTGCCCTTAGTCGTGAGATAAGTATTCATGAACTTCTTGGTCATGGCGATCTTGGTGCCGTAGGTCGGCGAATAGTAATACCAGCTGGTTTCGTGGAACGCCGAAAGCTCCTTGCTGTATTCGCGGCCGAAGATCACCTCCTGCGTCAGCAGTCCGGCGCTGGTGAACAGCGAGCGGTAGGCGGTCTTCACGTCGCCCGTCACGAGCGAATAAGGGCCTTTGTCCATAATCTCCTTGGCCGCAGCGGCGGCTTCGCGCAGGAATTTATCGTTGGCGTTGTAAACGTTGTTCTGCCACGGTTTGTCGGACGACGGCTCGCGCGAATGGTACTTGCGGAAGGTGCCTTCATAGAGGCATACGCGCGATTTGAACGCCAGCGCCACCCATTTGTTTATTAGGGCCGAACCTTTCGTGTACTTGGCGTCGGCCAGGCAGTAGGTGCTAGCGAACGTGAGGTCTTCGAGTACTTTGTCCATAACCTGTTCGCGGCTGTCGCGGGGTTTGGTCAGGGCCTCCTTGTCGCTGGCCGAGATCGTGAAGTCGTACCAGGGCACGGCGCCGAAAGTCTGTATCTTGTCGTAGTAGAACCATGCGCGCCAGAAACGGGCCACGCCTTCGTAATGGTTGTAGACTTCGTCGCTTACGCGGCCTTTGCAGCGGTACATGTTGTCGAGCATGTAATTGACGCGGCGCAGGTTGGTCCAGTTGCTTTCGGCCCATCCCGTCTGGTTGTCGGGCGAGACGTTGCCGTCGGGACGCAGCAGGTCGGTGGCAATATCCACGGCGCAGTAGTCGGCGTTGATGTCGCCGCGCGTGATGGTCCCGTCGCCGGGGATCATCTTCTGGATGAATCCGTTGGCGTAAAGTTCCAGGTCGGTCTCCGATTTCCAGAACTCGTCGCTGCCGATCTGGTCGTAGGTGTCGCGCGTCAGGAAGTCCTCGCAGGAGGTCATCCCCGCGGCCGCAACGGTCATCAGCGTGTATAATAAGATTTTTTTCATGGTTGCAGTCGGTTAAAATGTAACGTTTATGCCCAGTGTCACGGTCTTGAGCATCGGGTAGGAATAACCGTTGCCCGTGCCGTTGAGACCCGATGTCTGGGAGCTGGCGAAGTCGGAGTCGCCGCTGGTGATTACTTCGGGGTCGAACATGTCCGTATGCTTGAACATCGGCGAGTGCGTGAAGAGGTTCTCGCCCGACACGTAGATCTTCAGCCCCTCGATGCGCAGCTTCTTGCAGATGTGCTTGGGGAAGGTGTAATCGACCGTGATATTCTTCAGGCGGATGTACGAAGCGTCCTGCAGGTAGTGGTCGTTCTCCCACGTCAGCGGACCGTCGTTGCGGTTGGCGGCGAGCGACACCATGCGCGTCCAATAGGGATTCTTGTCCATATTCGTCACGCGCCAGTTGTCGGTACTCTTGTCGATCTTCACCACGTTGTTGCCCGTCTGCGTCTTCATCAGCGAGTTGTAGGCGCGGTTCCATTTACCCCAGAAGTAACCCGATTCGGTCCACGGATACCAGTCGCGCTTGCCCACGCCCTGCCAGAGCATCGAAAGCCCGATCCCGTTCCAGTTCAGCGACATGTTGATGCTGTACTGGTAGCGCGGCGACTGGTTGCCGATGATCTCCATGTCGCCGTGGTTGGACAGCGTGCGGTTGCCTTTGGTCATGATGCCGTCGCCGTCCACATCGACGAACTTCAGGTCGCCGGCGTAGGCGCGGAACATCTCGCCGTTCTTGAAGAAGTTGTAAGCCGGGCCGTTGAGCGCTTCGGCGTTGCTGGCATAAATGCCTGCGGTGCGGAAACCCCAGATCTCGCCGATCTCCATGCCCTTGTAGTAGGTGGTCAGGTCGCCGGTTTCATTGTAGTAGTCCGTAATCCAGCTGCGGCTGTCCCACAACATGGCCTTGACGCTGTAGTTGAACGGCTTGCCGCCCAGCTTGAACGAATCGCGCCAGCCGAGGCTGACCTCCCAGCCCTTGGTCTTCAGGCTGGCGTAGTTGCCGTAAGGCGCCGCGCTGCCCAATACCTGCGGAAGATTGGGACCGACGGTATAAAGGTCGCTCGTGTTGCGGCGGTAGTAGTCGCCCGTGAACGAGAGGCGGTTGTTGAACAGGTCGAGGTCCAGGCCGATGTTGTACGTGGTTACCTTTTCCCAGGTGATGTCATCGGGAATCAGGTCGGGAACCGACGTGTAAGGCACGTTCTGGCCGTTGATGATGACCGACGACTTGGCGATCGAGGCGCTTCCCGAAGCGGTCATCGTTTCGAGGTACTGATAGGGGTTGATGTTGGCGTTGCCGAGCGAACCGATGCTTGCGCGGACCTTGAAGTTGTCGAGCCAGCCCTCCACATGCGGTTTCAGCCACGGCTCCTCCGAGAGGCGCCAGCCCACCGAAGCCGAGGGGAAGAATCCCCACTGCGAGTTGGCCGGGAATTTCGACGAACCGTCGTAGCGTGCGCTCAGCTCGACCAGATAGCGGCCCGCGTAGGCGTAGTTGATACGTCCGAAGAAGCCGACCAGTCCCCATGTGTAACCGCCCGACGTGGTCGAGTAATACTCGCCGTCCATCAGCGTGAAGCTGGGCTTCGAAGGATATAGGTTGCCCTGCCGGTAGGTCTTCTGCGTGCGGTAGTCGTAATCCTCGAGGTTCCAGCCGGCTACGACGTTCAGGTCGTGGTCCAGGCCCAGTTTGGGGGTGAGGGTGCCGACGATGTTGGTCGAGATGTAATTCGAAATGTAGTTCCAGTTTTCGAGCGACGAGTAACTGTTGTCCTGTCCCGAAACGTTCACGCCCGTATAGTAGGTGTAGAGGTTCTCCATGCGGTCGCGCGTCCAGCGTGCGCCCTTGTAGGTCACGTCGGCCGAGACTTTGAACACCTCGGGGACGAATTCGAAATTGAACGTCGTGGTATTGGCGACCTCCAGCCGGTTGTCCTCCTGCCACGAAGTGCCCTCGGCGAAGGCGGCGTATCCCGTCTTGGCGGCGGTCTGCGTCCAGGTGCCGTCGGGGTTCTTCAGCAGTGCGAACGGGAAAGCGAACATATCGAGCTGGCGCGAGATCACCTGCTGGCCGTAATGAACCATCGGCTGGTGGTACTTGCTGCTCATCAGGCTCGTATTGTTGTCGAGCGTCAGCCACGGGCGGATGCGGATCGAACCCTTGGCGCGGAGGTTGTACTTTTTGTAGGTCTCCTCGCCCACTTTGTAAATACCGTCCTGATTGTAGTAACGTCCCGAAACGTAATAACTCACGCCCTCGCGGCCGCCCTGAATGCTGACGGCGTGCGTGGTCGAATAGTTCACCGATTTATACATTTCCCTGAGCCAGTTCGTTTCTCCGTAATAGTTGTAGTTGCCGTTGGCGTCGATGTCGTAATTGTCCATCGTCGGATCGGCGCGGCGGCGTTTCAGCTCTTCGAACCAGGCGTTCGAATAAGGCATGTAGTTGTTGAACAGCGACGGAACGGTGGCCGTCGGCGACGAGTTGAGATACGATTCGCGGAACGCTTCGACCCACTGAACGGGGTCGGTCACCACATTGTCCTCCCAGATCACCGTGCGGCGGTGCAGCGATACCGAACCGTTGTAGCTCACGCGCACTTTGCCTTTTTCGGGATTCTTGGTCGTAATCAGAATCACGCCGAATGCGCCGCGGGCGCCGTAAACGGCTGCCGACGAAGCGTCCTTGAGTACCGAGATCGAGGCGATATCGTCGGGGTTCACCGACCCCATGTCGCCCTCGGCGCCGTCGATCAGCACCAGCGCGCTGCCGCCCTGTCCGAGCGTGTTGTTTTTCTGTCCGTTGTTCACGCGGGCCTTGAAGCTGTTGTTCACGCCGCGGATGGTCACCTGTCCCTCGTGGGAGGCTTTACCGTCGAACTGCACGATGTTCAGGCCCGGAATCTGGCCCTGCAGCGAACGGGTGATGTTGGCGTTCGGACGGTTTTCGACCGCATCGCCCGCCAGATTCTCGACGGCGCCCACGATATTGCGCTTCTTGAGCGTGCCGTAACCCACGACGACCACTTCGTCCATTACCAGCTGATCCTCCTGCATCGTGACGTCGATCTGCGTGCGGCGTCCCACCGGCTCTTCCTGGTTGCGGTAGCCGATGTAGGAGAAGAGCAGCATCGCATCTTTGTCCGCCGGAATGGTGTAACTGCCGTCCACACCCGTGGAGACACCTACCAGCGTGCCTTTGATGGTGACCGTTACGCCGATCATCGGGTTGCCTGCGGCGTCCCGCACCACGCCCGTCACCTGCGCCTTGGCCGGAGCGGTTTTGGCGGTCTGTGCGGGATGTGCGCTGCGCGTCAGCACCACGACTTTGTCCACCACGCGGTAATCGATGCCGCGGGGCGTAAACACCGTTTTGAGAATGGCGTCGAGCGCAGCCCCCTTCTCCGTAACGTAGAGGTTCTCCATCGGATAATCGGCCAGTGCGATTTCATAGGAGAATACGATGCCCACCTGCTGCGTGATCGCGTCGGCGACGGTTTTGAGCGTCGTTCGGGAATAGGACAGGTTCAGGTCGTGTCCCTGAGCGTCCGGGAGCGTTCCTCCCGAGGCATAGCCCTCAAATGCTATGCAGCAAAGCGCCATGACCAGACATAGTCCTTTATGGAATAAATTCTTCATAGTTTCAATTCGGTTAATTATGGTTACTTTCTGCGGCCGATTGCAAAATGAAGTCCCGGCGCCGTCTGCGGGACGGGCCTGGGTGTATTCGTTTTCATACGGTCTGCGGAACCTTGCAAGTCATCCGTCGTCCGATAAAAACCGTGTAGTGCCGATTGTGATTGATTAGGTAGGCATCGCTTGGGTAGTTTTTAGGTTGTTTTCAGTTAATATTCCGTGTTTCAGTTGCTGTCGGTTCGGTTGGCGACCGGACTTTTGCCGCCCGGTTTGCATTAGATACAAGCGACCGCAGGAAACTACCCAAACGAAAACCCTTTTTTTATCGTTTTGTAATTTAAATATTCATACCTATTTTTATTAATATTTTATTTTTGCGCGGGAAGGTCGTGAAATTTTTCCGTTTTTATTTGCAAGTCCGGAAAATTCACTATATTTGTCGTGCAAGTCATTCGATATCGTTAGAAACCGCGTAGGAAATTGACATCCGGCAGGGCCCGGAGTCGGTTTCTGATTTTTTTTATCGGTTTAAAACAAAACTAACGATCAATCATTATGAAATTTTTTCACAAATTGACGATAATTCTCGCGCTGGCGGGAATCGGCGGTCTGGCTGCATGCAGCGACGACGACAGCGGATTCCTCAAACGCAACCTGCGCGAGATGAGTTTCTCGTACGTCGAATCGAGCAATACGTTTACGATTCGCGCCACGGGCGACTGGTATATCAGCGATGTGCCCGACAGCCGGGAGTGGACCGACGCCTACGGCTGGGTGCATGTCGACCAGCTCTCGGGAAAAGGCAGTCCCGACGTATATCAGAAAATCACGGTCACCTGCGACCAGAATATTTCGGACGAACGCACGGCGACCATCTACCTGCACGGTTGCGGCGAGGAGAATGTCTCCATCGCCATCAAACAGGAGAACGGCGTCTTCGAATGGAAGCCCTTCGCCAACGGGCAGCGGTTCGACGTGTCGGGCATGCTGAAACTGAACGCCGAGTCCGACGCCACCCTCCGCATTCCCTACATCAAGGCCATCGGCACGGAGAAATACACCGTTTCCGTGACCCAGACGGGCGGCAACGGAGTGACGGCCGCCGAAGGCAGTTATTCGATCTCCTCGCCGGGCAACGGCTTTATCGAAATTCCCCTGACGGGCACCGCGACCAAGCAGGGCATCGTGAGCTTCGCGCTGAAAGTCACCGACGCCGCGGGCGCCGAAACGGACTTCGGCCAGATTTCGACCATCGTCCGCGCCGGATTCGACGCTGCAGGCGAAGAGACGCCGCTGTTGGTCCAGAACTTCAACAAATTCCCGTGGGGCGGCGACTGCATCGGCCAGAAAGCGGGCGTAACCTCGGCGGACAAGACCGTCGCCAACCTCAGCCTCGACAATCCGACGGTGAGCGTCACGGCGGGCACCAACGCCAGCATCGGCGGCATCACCTCGACCGTACGCAACGGCAATCCCTCGTTCTACCGCGCCATCGGCATGGAGGGCTGGACGGGTTACCTGAACTACATGTGCCCCGGCTACATGCAGTTCGGTGCGGCGGGCGACAACGCCGACGGACAGCCCGGCAACATCATCTCCCCGGTGCTGAACATCCCTGCAGGCTGCGACATGCTGCTGACCTTCAAGGTCGGCATCTGGTCTGCCGCACCCGATCAGGGCATGGTCGGCATCTGCGAAAAGAACGACGGCTTCTGGATTTCGAAAGGCACGCTCAACAAGATCGTCGCTTCGACCAAGAGCTACGTTTCGCTCGACATCCCGGCCTACACGTGGGTCGAAGTGTCGGCCGTCATCCCCAACCCCGGATCGCAGGCCAATCCGTCGCTCTTCATCTCCACGGCCGACAGCTGGTTCTCCGGATCGACGGTGAAAGCGGGCCGCTGGTATATCGACGACATCAAGCTCGTATATTAAAACCGGACAACAACCATGAAAAAAAGCATCATATACATTCTGTTCGCCCTGTTCTCGTTCTCGGCCGCGGTTTCGCTGACGGCCTGCAAGGACGACGGCGTGGAGATTTCGGACGCCTACAAGTCGAAGACCCCGAAAAACGTGAAACTGCTCGAATACGGCAACAAGTCGCTCACGATCTGCTGGGACTTCATCCGCGGCGCGACGTCGTACACCGTGCAGCTCGTGGACGGCGACATGAACCCCGTCAGCGAAGCGCTCTGCATGACCACCGCCGACATCGACTACCATGAATTCACCGACCTGCCGACCGACCGGATCTATTACGGCCGCGTGCGGGCCAACTACCCCTACTCCGCCACTTCGGACTGGGTGTACGTCACCGAACACGACAAACCCGCCATGCTGATGGCTTCGGTGGGCATCCTCGACCTCGATCCGCAGCTGAAACTCCATGCGGCGAGCGGTTCGACGCTGACCTTCGAGTGGTCCTACACCGACGACAAGGCGACCGACGCCGCGCGCAGTTACAACGTCGAACTTTTCCGCGACGAAGCCTGCACCGACCTCTACGTAAGCTGGCTCGCCGACGGCAAGCTTTCGTCGGGCAAAGGCATCTTCACCGCGCTGGCCGGTTATCCCGTCGTGCGTTACACCTTCTCGGGGCTCGATCCCGAAACGACCTATTACGCCCGGATCACCAACCTGAGTTTCGGTAATATCCAGACACCCGTCGTAGCCGGAACCACGACCCAAGCCGGTCCGAAAGCCGCTGCGAACAACCCCGCAAAGGCCGGCGACATCGTGCTGGCGCAGGATTTCTCCGCCTTCATCCACGGCGGCGACATCGTGAATTCGGCGGCCGGTTACAACGCCGTTTCGGGCACCGACTTCCGCAAGACGTGGGAGAAGGCCACGGGCGAGAATCCGCAGGCGGACGGCGACCGTCCCCTCTGTAACTGGGCGACCGAGTTCCACATCCATACGGGCGGCACGTCGGCCGAATACGTCGAAGCGCTCGGCATGAAGGGCTGGGGTTCGTCGGGCAATACCTCCACCCGTCCGGGCTACATCAAGTGCGGCGGCGGAGGCGGCGGCATTGGCATCCTCTATACGCCCCAGCTGGCGGCCCTGCCCGCGAACACGACCGTCAAGGTCAGCTTCTCGGCCAGCGCCTATGCCGAAGGCGAAAACGTCTACGGCAGCGACATCGTCGTCGAAGCCGTCGAAGGGGCGGAATTCGGCTCGAACAACGTCGTGAGCAAGAAAGGCACCGCCTTCGTGTCGAAAACGGTCGACATCTCGTCCGCCGTGGGCAGGTTCGAAACCTACACCGTGACGCTCGACGGACTCACCCCGGCGTCGCGCATCGCCTTCTCCTCGAATCCTGCACAGGCCGGCGCCAACAAGACACGCTTCCTGCTCGACGACATCGTCGTCACTTACGAGGGCGAAAGCAAACTGGATAAGCTGGCGACTCCTGCGAACGTGAAATTCGACACAGAAGCTGTCTTTTCGGACAAACTGACGCTCAAGTGGGATGAAGTACCCGGAGCGGCATCGTACACGGTAGCTTACTGGGCCGAAGGTACGGAAGAGAAGGACGCCGCGGTCGAAGAAGGTATCACGACCGAATCTTACCTGCTCAAAGAGCTGACCGCCCAAACCAAATACTACGCAAAAGTCAAAGCCTGCAGATACAACAGTTCCGATTATGACTCGGACTACTCCGCCACAGTTTCCCAGACGACGAGCAATGCCCCGGTGCAGGCCGGAATCATCGTATCGAAGGTGCTGGCCACCTCTTCGACCCTTACGGTCGAATGGGCGCGTGTGGACGGCGAAGCATGCGTAAACAGCGACAAACAAGTCTACTATGCGGCGATTTACAGCGATGCCGACTGCAAGAATCTGGTCGTCGGCTGGGACGCTTCGAATGTATTCAATATTTCGGCCGGAACCCGGTTCCGCTTCACTTTTTCGGGACTGACTCCGGCTACGACCTACTACGTCTGTGTTAATGACAAGACCAACGATTTCTTCTCCGCGCCGTTGGCGTATGCGACCGAAGCAGCAGGAGTGCAGGCTATCGCTGCGGGACCCGGTTCGGCCGGGGCGGGCGACATCCTGATCGCGGAGGATTTTACCAAACTGATCCACGGCGGAGATATCGCCAATTTTGCGGCGGGCTACTATCCCCCGAGTTCTAATCGTGCGACTTACGCCGTAGCTGCGGGAGACAATCCCACGGGGTTTGCGGTGACCAAATGCACCTCCAATGAGTTCGACGTATTCAGCGGCGGCAGCGTTGCGGCGGCGTATACTCAGGGCACAGGTCTTGCGGCCTGGGGCAAATCGGGCAATATCGCCGGCCGGCCGGGTTATGTCAAAATGGGTACCGGGAGCATTGCGGCTTCACTCTACACGCCCGAACTGAACACCCTGCCTGACGTCGCAACCGTCAAAGTGAGTTTTTCGGCGCAGGCATACAGTGAGAAATACGACGGTTCGGGCGCCGATGCCGGAAAGATCCTCGTCAAAGCTGTCCGGGGCGCAGTACTCGGCGCAAAGGGGGCGGTCAGCGGTACGATCACAGAGGTCGCAGCGGCCGATCCTGTGGATATATCAGCTGCCAAAGCCGGATTCCGCGACTTCGAGGTGACGCTGAAGAACGTGACGCCCGACAGCCGCATCGTGATCTCTACGACTGAAAAACGCGCCTTATTGGATAATATCGTCATTACTTGCACGGCCATAACACCCGCTACGAAACTGGCGGCTCCGACCGGGGTCATGTTCGACGCTATGGCGACGGCGGCTGACAAACTGACCGTGAAATGGAATACGGTTCCTGAAGCGGCTTCCTACACCATCGCTTACTGGAAAGGCTCGGCCGATGCTCCGGAGAGCGAGTATACCTACAAAACGGGCATCGCTTCCACAGCGACGTCACAGGAACTGATCAACCTGTCGAGCAATACGGCCTATTGGGTCAAGATTAAAGCCGTAGGAGGTATTGATTCCGACTGGTCGGAAACGGTGAGCGCCACGACGGCGGACGGAGGACCGGAACCATTGGTCCCTCAAGCCGATCTGCTCGACGTCGTATTCAGAAACAACGGTTCGGCGGAAGACGTATCCCCGATGCGGACTCCCGTACAGATGCTCGACGGTACGGCGATGATGACCTATTACAACGACCTCTATTCGATGTATGCGGCCCATTTCAACCATGTGCCCGGCACGTCGGTCAACGAGGGGTTCTACAAGGCCGATTACTCCGGCAGCAAACAGTTTCAGGATGCGCTGGCCGACGGACATTCGCTTGAAGCCCTTTTCAAACTGGACGAAAAGTCGGATGGTTCGGCGGAACTCAAAATGTTCAGTTCCATGTCGAGCGGCGG
>CAKVKI010000031.1 GCA_934754975.1 uncultured Alistipes sp.
CTCCCCGGCTTTGCGGTCCTGCGGTATCAGGATGGCCGAAAGCCCGGTCAGCATGTCGTCCTGCCGCACGAGCGTCCCGCAGGGAATGATGTCATTGACCCGGGCGAGGTCCGAAACCGCGCCCGACTCCACATCGTAGACGGCTTCGGTCCGGAAATTCTTCAGCGTCACGGCCGCCTGCTCCAGCTCGTCGAGCGTGATGCCCGCTCCGGCTTTCAGACAGATCGTAATCTGGCTCAGTACATGATGGAAAACCAGCGGAACGGGATTTCCGCCGGGTACGACTTCCCGGGATACGGCGACCAGATAATCCGAAGCCGAAGCTCCGGCGCCGCGCTGGTCGCTCTTCACCGCAACGTCGAGCAGCGAAGAGTTCTTCCGGAAGCCGGTCTGGTTATAGGGATAATAAGCGTAAAAGGTGTTCTTTGTCGCCGCGTCGACGAAATAAGGGGTCGAAACCGCCGTAAAAGTCCCGTCCTTACGGACGAATTTCACATTGTCCTCCCAGCGGACGTTTTCGAGCGACTGCTCTTTGCCGTCCTGCCACGGCACGACGGTAAGGCCGACGGCGTCGCCCTCTTCGAATGAGCCGTCCGTCACACGGGTCTGTACGTCCGGAGCGATGCGAATGGGAATATCCGCATCAGGGGTCTCATCTCCCCCGCCCCTCACGGGTTCGGAACACGCCGGAAGCAGCATCCCTGCACAGGCCGCAAGCACGATCGCTCCGGCCGGGGAGAAGCGGGCAATAAAGCAACGCCAGCCTCTCCGGCTCGATTGGATTTGTTTAAGCATAGAATTAGAATTAAGTGGGTAACAAAAAACAGCCGACGGCGGTAAAAATCCGGCAGCAGGGCAACGCAACGCAAATCGGCCGGGGAGAATTTCAGTCCGGGAATTGCCCCGGTTCCGTCAGCCGTACAACAAATATAATAAATCGTCTGAAAAATAGCAAAAAATAATAACAAACAGCTGATCCCGCCCTGCCGGATGTCAAAAAACGCCCGGTTCGTACAATGTATGGATTTTTTGCTACCTTTGTTAAGTCACTTACTCCGAAAGCTCCTTCCATACATGAATCCCGTCCGCCCGCGGAATGACGGTTCCGGTCTCCGGCTGCAAATCCCTGCCGCGGTCCATATGCAATTCCCGTGTCCCTGTACCCGACAATACAGGGCTGTCACTTATTTACCCTAACCCCAAAAACACGATGAAAAAATTTGCCCTTTGGAGCATCGCGCTCCTGCTGACGTTCGCCGCCGCGTGCAGCGATTACGACGACACCGACCTGTGGAACAGCGTGAACGACATCAAAAAGCGCGTCGATGCGCTCGAAACTGCCGTCGCCAAGCTCAATTCCGATGTTTCGGCCATGCAGACGCTGATCGAAAAACTCAACGAAAAGGTCTACGTCTCGAAGGTCGAGACCAATGCCGACGGCTCCTACACGATCTACTTCACCGATCCCGAAAACACCAAAATCACGATCACCGACGGAAAAGACGGCGCCGCGGCGCCCGTAATCGGCGTTGCGAAGGATACGGACGACATCTACTACTGGACCCTGACATCGGGGGGGGGAGAGCCTGAATGGCTGCTCGCCGGCGGCAAAAAGATCCCCGTCACGGCCGCAGCCGTCGTACCCCTGCTGAAAATCGACGACAAAGGATTCTGGGTCATCAGCTGCGACAAGGGCGCAACGTGGAACTACATCACCGACGACAAGGACCAGCCGGTTTCGGCGCTGGGCCAGGGCGGCGTCAGCGACTCGTTCTTCAAGGAGGTGACCCAGGACGGCGCATACGCCTACTTCACGCTCATGGACGGCACGACGATCACCGTAGCCATGCGTTCGGATTTCTACCTGCTCGTCAAACTGGCCCCGGCATTGGGCACCTACGCTTACGGCGAGACCAAAACCTATGAGACCGAAAGCGTGGGCGTGAACGACGTCGTGCTGACCAAGCCCGCCGGCTGGGCCGTTTCGTACGCCGACGCCTCGCTTACGATCAAAGCTCCCGCCGAAGAGGCCGTCTGCGAGACGGAAGGCGAGATCGCCGTCATCTACTTCGGCGACAACGACCGCAGTTCGCTGGTGAAAATGAAGGTCAAGATCGACAAGGATTATACGGGCGTAACCCAAGGCGACAACTTCACGCTCGAAATCACCGAAGTCGGGGACACCCGCGTCAAGGCCGCCATCACGCCGAAAGATCCCGAAATGTCCTATTACGTCTATCCCTACGATCCGGCCAAGAGCGACGACGCATGTATCACCCAGCTCCAGAAGCGTTTCAAAGCCGACATCGCCGACGGACCGGAATATGTGGATTACTTCTTCAAAGGCGCCAAAACCGACTACCAGTACGGCGGCCTGACGCCCGGCGAGAGCTACGACCTCTCGGTAGTCGGCGTAAAGTACGACCTGACGGCCAAAACCCTCGAAATCATCACGCCGCTCATGCGGGTGCCCTTCAGCAGCAAGGCCCCCGAAATCATCAACACGACCTACCTGATGACCCTCACCGACATTTCGTGGTACGGGGCGAAGTGCGCCGTCCATCCTTCGGACGACCTGCCCTACTTCTGCACGTTCGTTAAGAAATCGACGTTCGACACGGCCTATGACGACGCCGATTTCGCACAGACCTATATCGACGACCGCTATCTGTGGCCCTACTACAGCGAGCTGAGCGACGGCGCCCTGCTGTGGAGCGACTTCACCTCAACGGGCGACCTGGCGTTCTCATCCCCGGGATTCATGCGGCGCGATCCGCTCTACATCTCGGAGGACATTTACCCGCTGGAGGCCAATACCGATTATTACGCCGTGGCATTCGGCTGCAACGGGAACGGCGAATTCTCGAACAGCCGCGTCTCGCGCAAGCTTTTCCATACGAAAGCCTTTACCCCGACCGAGAAATGCACCTTCACCATCGACGTAACCGTGGACAAGCAGGATCTCGCGATCAAGGTGACCCCGTCGGACAAAAACACGAGCTACATCACGTTCATCGACGAGCGGGACACCTACCGCGACAATTTCGCCACGCCGCGGCAATATCCGCCCTACGACCTCTACTGGCGTATGCAGGGATTGGAAGCGGGACAGACGATCGGGGACGACGACTGCTTCTATACGGGCGACGCGGCTTATAACGTCGTAAGCCTGAAAGCCGCATCGGCCTACATCGTCTTCGCCTACGGATGCTCCGCCGACGGCAGGATTACGACCGAGCCGGAGATCATCGAGGTTCACACCAAGGGAACGGTGGACCAACCCGACCTGAACTCGGCCGCCAAGCGCCGCCGCACGGGCAGCGCACGGCCCGCATACCGTGTGATCCGCTGACGGGGATTGCAGACATAAGGAAGCCGGGGATCGATTGTCCCCGGCTTCTTTCGTCCAGCCTACTCTATTTCATAATCCGGCAGTCGAACAGCGGTCCGGCCACGGCGTCGTCGCGGATGGCGCGCAGCGTCACGGTCACCCGCTCCTTGCCGGCCGTCAGCTCCGCCGGAATCCGGTAACTGCGCTCGACATACTGCGGGCCCCAGTTATGGATGTTCTCGAAACCGATCTTCCGGCCGTCGATCTCGATGTCGAACGAGTGGTTGTAGAAGCGGTTGCCCCAATAGGTGCAGTAGAGCGTATTGGGCACGTCGGGGGCTACGGCCATATCGAATGAGAACCAGCCGCCGAGCGTTTCGCGGTATTTGCGTCCTTCGAATTCATGGGGCGCGGTCTTCTCGCCCCGGAGGTTGTGGTCGCGTTCGGGCTGCATTTCACCGGGCGTAAACTGCGACACGGTGCGTTCGCGCAGCCACTCCTCACGATGCTCCTGCAAGCGCATATCGGCGAGCCGTTCTTTCCACGTCGCACCCGGAAAATGCTGGAAGTAAACCATCATGCGCCGTCCGCCCACTTCGTAATAGGGAATCAGCTCCTTCTGCACGGGCTGCGCGGTCAGCGTTTCGAAACGCAGCCGCTTCTTATCGGTGCATTTCACCAGCGCCGATGCGTCTGTCACATTGTCGGCGACGATAACGGGAATATCCTCTTTGTCTTCCAGCACGGAGCTGAGTACGACAGGACCATAGAAATAGGCCCGCAGCGTGGAGTCGCCCGGAATCGGCTCCGAGTGAAGCGACTGGCGCAGCACGAAGCGCACCTCGTCCCCCGAACGCCACTTGCGGTTTACGGAGATATAGCTTCCCGGTTCGGCCTTCTGTTTCACCGGCCGCCCGTTGACCGTCAGTTCATAACCTTCGGCCGCCCATTCGGGGTAACGCAGGTTCAGTCCGAACCGCTGCGCCCCGGACATTTCGACGCGCAGCCGCACCTCGTCCGAATAGGGAAAGTCGGTAAGCTGTTCGACCTTCACCCCGCGCGATTTCCAATCGAGCGTCGAAGGGATGTAGAGATTGACATACAGGTTTTCACGCGCGTCGGTAAAGTAGATGAATTCGCCGTAACGGGCGTGATTCTCCATCCCGGAGCCGACGCAGCACCAGAACGAATCGAAAGGCAGGCAGAAGCCCTTGCGGTGTCCCGATCCCATCGGCGACATATAGCACACCATTCCGTCGTCGGGATTCTGCGACGCGAGAATCTGGTTGTAAAGCGCCCGTTCGTAATAATCGGCCCGCCTGACCGTAGGGTCGAGCTGATACAGGTGCTTGGTCAGCTTGAGCATGTTGTAGGTATTGCAGGTCTCGCAGGTTCCGTCCGAAAGCCGGTTTGCCAGCATGCCCGGTGCGCCGAAATGCTCGTATTCGCTGTTGCCGCCGATCGCATAGCTGTGGAAGCCGACCACGCGGTGCCAGAAATAGTCGGCGATACGCCGGTAACGCTCCTCCCCAGAACATTCGTACTCGCGGACGGCGCCGACGATTTTCGGGATCTGCGTGTTGGCATGCTTGCCCGGCAGCGAATCCACCCCGGCGGCCAGCGGACGCAGAATCTCGCGGTGGTCGAAACGGCGGGCCAGCTCCAGGTATTTACGCTCCCCCGTCAGCACATAGACGTCGGCCAGTGATTCGGTGATTCCGCCGTGTTCGCAAATCAGGATTTTGTCCATCTGTTCGTCCGAAAGCTTCGACACCAGCCCGTCGAGCCAGTCGGCAAAGCGCACCAGCACGGTCAAAGCCTTGACATTGGGCGTATAACGGCAGACATCGACCAGCCCGGCATACATTTTATGCAAGGTGTAGAACGGAACCCAGCCGCCGTTGAGGTCGAATCCCTGCGAGCGGATATCGCCGCGCTCCAGTTCGGCGAAGAGCGCCCGGCTGCGTTCGAACCCGGCAAGCAGTCCCGTCCCCTCCTTCTGCTGACACTCGGCAAGGGCCTCGATCGAGTAATCGATCTTATCGAGCAGCGCCTGATCGCCGGTCGCGGCGTACATCATCGCGGCCGCCGACAGAAAATGCCCGAAACCGTGGCCCGAACATCCGGCACTCTCCCAGCCGCCGTAACGGGGCGCCCGGGGTTCGAGTCCGGCCTCGGAGCGGAATCCCGACAGGTAACGGTCGGGGTCCATCGAATCGAGCCAGCGGCGGTCCATCTCCTGCGCATGCAGAAACGGACCGCCCGTGATGCGCACGTCGTTCAGCGGAACGGGATAACGCTGCGGCTGCACCGCCACATGCCTTTCACGGGTTTGGGGCACGGCCGCCGATGTCCGGGCCGGGCCGGCTCCCAGCGCCACGGCCGCCAGCAGCATATTCCGGAAAAAAGATCGCCAATTCATAATCAAGCAGTTTTTTAGGATTAGATTTGTTTCAAAGTTCCGCTTTTTTCGACAACCGATCTTCAGGAAAATTTGCAGATTATTGTGGTATTTTTATACTTTCCGGCCCAAAATACCTGTCGCGGAGCCGCCGCCGGCCGACTGTCTTCCCGCAGCGGCGCTGCAACGCCTCCGGCTTCGGATGCCCCGGACGGGGAAGAAGAGGGAAATCATCCGCCGGAGTCTGCCCCGGGAAAGGCCCTGCATACAGCCCCGCCGGAAAAAGTGCCGCAGGCGGCCGTCAGCGACAGCTGAACGAGACGCTTTGCCGCGCCCCGTGTTCATCGACCACCGTCAGCCGGTGCCCGCCGGGAGCGGGGCGGACGGATATTTTGTGTTCGAGGGTCGTCGCACCGATAAAATTGTCGTCGATATGCCAGTACAGCACGGCGTTGCGGTCGCGGTGTATGGCCGTAAAGACCAGGCTCTGCGCCTCGCCTTCGAGCGACTTGGGCGCCACCAGCACACGCCCCGGCTGGGGATAGACGATGTCGATCGGATTGCCGCCCGCCCGGCTGCCCGAAAGCCCCGGATGCAAAGGCGGCAGCGGACGGTAATCGGTATGCTGTTTCCTGTAATACCACTCCTGCGCAGGCGGCAGGATAAACATCGGCATCCGGACGATTTTCGCCGGGTCGTAACAGTCCGCGGTCACCCGGTAGCGGAGGTCCTGACTCAGATTCACGATCTGGTGATAGGGACAGACCTCGCCGACAGCCGCCGACCGGGGGATCATCAGCGTATCGCGGTCGGGACAGTCGAGCGAAGCCAGATAACCGCTCTGCGGGCAGACAACGGCCGCTTCCAGATCGCCGTAAGGCTCCGCGAACCACTCTCCTCCGGGCAGCAGTCCGAATACGTCGAACAGCACCGGCGCAGCGTACCCCACCCCGGTCATCAGGGGACGGCCTTCACCCGAACAGTTGCCCACCCAGACCCCGACGGCATAATCGGGCGTCGCCCCGACGGCCCACGCATCGCGGTTGCCGTAGCTGGTTCCCGTCTTCCAGCCGATCTTCTTCGACGAAGCGAAATACTGCCACTCTCCCTCCTCCTCGGGCCGGGTCACATGGCTTATCGAATTGAACATAAGCCATATTGCACCCCTCGACAGCGGAATATCGTCCGCGTTGACCGTCTCCCCGGCCTCCGGATCGTAATGCGGAGTGCGGATCGGTCCGCCGCCGAGCTTGGCGGCCAGCATCGCATAGGCCGACGTCAGGTCCCAGAGCGTAATCTCGGCGCCGCCCAGAATCAGCGAAAGACCGTAATGGTCGGCGCTTTTACGGATCGTACCGAATCCCAGATTCCGTACCAGCGCCAGAAAATTCTCTCGTCCGTATTTGTCGAGCATCTTCACCGAAGGAACGTTCAGCGAACGTTCGATCACCCGGTTAGCGGGCACTGCGCCGCTGAAGTCGTGGTTGAAGTTCTGGGGCGTAAAATCCTTGTAATAAGTCGGAACATCCGGGAAAAGCATCGTGGGCAGCGCCGTCCCGTTGTCCAGCATCGCGGCGTAAAGCAGGGGTTTCAGCACGCTTCCGCTGCTGCGGGGCGCCCGAATGACATCGACGCTGGTGCCCTCGCTCTTATCCGCGGAATCGTAGACGTTTCCCACATAGGCCAGCACTTCGCCGCTCTTCACATTCATTACCACGACGGCCAGGTTGTTTATCTTATTGCCCCGGTTCTGCCGGTTGTGCCGCAGCGCCAGTTCGTTGACCCTGCGCTGCAGGTCATAGTCGAGCGTCGAGCGGAGCGATCCCTCGCGCATCCTGCCCAGCAGGTACATCGCCTGCATGGGCATCGGTTCGGGAGCGTCGGGCAGCGGTTCCTGCTTGGCCAGAACGCATGTCAGGGAGTCGATATACCCGCCGCTCCAGATCCGCTCCAGCAGGTCGTCCCGCTTCCGGCGCAGCCGTTCCCGGTTGCGTTTGATATGGATGAGCGACGGCGAATTCGGCAGTACGGCCAGCATGGCGCTCTCGCTCCACGACAGGCTGCCGGCGCTGCGGCCGAAATAGTACCACGCGGCGCTCTCCAGCCCGATCACATTGCCGCCGAAAGGGGCATGGGAGGCATACAGGGCGAGTATCTCGTCCTTGCTGTATCTGAATTCCAGCCGGGTCGCCAGAATCGCCTCGATGATTTTCTCCCGGAAGGTCCTCGCTTTCCGGCCGCGGCTCAGACGGATCGTCTGCATCGTAAGCGTGCTGGCGCCGCTGGCTACCCTTCCCGAAGAGAGGTTCTGCCGCACGGCGCGTCCAAGCGCCAGCGGATCGACCCCGAAATGGCGGTAGAAACGCTTGTCCTCGTAGGTCGTGATGGCGACGCGGAATTTGTAAGGCACGCTGTCCGTAGGGAAAAAGCGCCACTGCCCGTCGGGCGCGACCTTGGCCGACATCAGGCGGCCGTCTCGGCTCCAGACAGTCGCGGAAAAAGGCTCGTCGAAGAGCGTCCGGGGCAACGCAAAGTAATACACGGCCAAAACTGCGGCAACGAGCGGCAGAACAATGAAATATATTTTTTTCCTCATCGACTTTCGGTAGTATGCATTTTTTTATACCTTTGGCAAAGTTACCAAAAAACCCACGTATGAAAACAATCCCTCATGTTTTATTTATTTTAGCTGTCCTGCTTTTCGCCTCATGCAGCCAGCAGCCGTGCGATATTATCGAGTCGTCGCCGAACGGAGTGACGGGCGTTAAAATGCCGATCCTGGTGACGTTCAAAGAGAATGTCACGCCGAAGGAGGACAAAATCCGGGACGCCGTATCTATCTCGCCGGCCGTCGATTTCAACGTCTACCTTTCGGGAATGAGGATGATGCGGATCATCCCCAAATCACCCCTGAAATACGACACCCGCTACAAGGTGACCATCGACGCCGCAAAACTTACCGACCGGCAGATCAAAGGCGTCGCGGAATTCGAATTCGCCACGCCGAAACTGCGGTTCGCCTACAGCGACTACTGGCTGCAGCACAGCGACGACCTGTCCTCCTATGTACTGGTCGGCGAGGTCGTCTCGTCCGACTACACGGAAAGCGACTATGTGGAAAAGAACCTCAAAATAAGCGGACTGAAAAATCCGGGCGTCGAGTGGGTCCACTCCGCGAACGGCACCACGCACCAGTATACCGTCGGCAACATCGCGCCCGGCCAGGGAGAGGGCTACACGCTGACCCTCGACTTCAACTACGACGACCGGAAGACCCTGACTGTCGAAGTGCCCAAGAAAGACGAGTATGTGGTGCTGGACCATACCGTCGTGGCGGAACCGCTCTCGGTAGTGGTGACCTTCTCCGAACCGCTCAAACAGAGCCAGAACCTGAAGGACCTGATCCGCTTCGACACGAAATTCCGGACCTCGGTCGACAAGAACCGGCTCTACATCTATCCGGAATCGCACATCACGGGAGATTTCAACATCGAAATAAGCCGGAACGTACTCAGCAAGGGCGGACAGCGGCTCCAGGAAAGCTACTCGTTCACGGCCAACCTTCCGTCGCGGGTGCCGTCGATCAAATTCGCAGGCAAAGGCTCCGTCCTGCCCTCGTCGAACAACATGTCCCTGCTGTTCGAATCGGTGAACTACCAGAAAGCGCGGGTCCGCGTGCGGAAAATATTCGCCAACAACCTGCTGCAGTTCTTCCAGCAGAACTACTACGGCGCCGCCGACTATTCAGATATGAGTTACGTGTCGCGCATCGTCCGCGATACGACCATCGACCTCTCGGCGAAGGCTTCGACCAAACTCGACCTCACCAACACCTACTCGCTGGACCTCAGCCGCCTGATAACCGACAGCCGGAAGTCGATGTACCTGCTGGAAATCAGGGGCGTCGATCCGCTGGTTCCCATCGAAGACGATTATGATTCCTACTACTATTTCGGGGATTACCGGACTTACAGCGAGCGTTCGAAACTGGTCATCCAGTCCGACATCGGCATCATCTGCAAAAGCAGCGGCGACGAGGAATACGTCGTCTACACCACCGACCTGCTGACGGCCCAGTCCAAAGGGGGCTGCAAGGTACGGGCTTACGACCGGCAGAATCAGACGCTGGCCGAGGCGACCACCAATTCCGAAGGCCGCGCCGTGCTGAAATGCAAGAACGAACCCTACATCGTAGCGGCCGAAGCCGACGGGCAGATCACCTTCGTCAAGGTGGAGCGGGGCACGGCCCTGTCGCTGAGCAATTTCGACGTCGGTGGCACCACGAATCCCCAAGGCACCAAGGGCTTCCTGTTCGGCGAACGCGGCGTATGGCGGCCGGGAGACGACATCTTCCTCACCTTCATCGTCACGTCCGACAATCCGCTGCCGGAAAACCATCCGGCGTCCGTGGAGTTCTACAACCCCAACGGGCAGTTGGTGCAGACGTTGGTCAGCAACAGCTCTTCGGACGGAATCTACACGTTCAAACTCGGAACGACGCCGGCGGCGCCGACCGGACAGTGGCTGGCGCGCGTAAGCCTGGGCGGCGCGGTATTCGAGAAATCCATCCGCGTGGACGCCGTCAAACCCAACCGGATGAAAATCGACATGCGGCTGGGAGACGGCAAGCAGATCGACGCCCGAAAGTTCACGGGCAGCCTGACGGCCAAATGGCTGCACGGCGCCCCGGCGGGCGGTGCCAAAGTGACGCTTCAGGCGCAGCTCAGGCAGGTTCCGACGCGTTTCAAGGGCTATGAGAAGTACTCGTTCGACGACGCCACGAAATATTTCGAAACCGAGGAGCGGGAGATCTTTTCCGGCACCACGGACCAGCAGGGATCGCTGCAGCTGACCGACGACGAACTCGCTTCGCTGGAGGGACTCAGCCCCGGTATGCTGAGCGGCAAATTCACCGTGAAGGTCTTCGAAAAGAGCGGCGACTTCAGCGTCGACCAGGAGGTCATCCCCATATCGCCTTACGACACCTACTTCGGAATCGGGGTGACGCCCCAGACCAGCGACTGGGGCGACGAATACCTCGACAGCAAAAAAGAACACATGCTCAAAGTCGTCATGCTCGATGCGAAGGGACAGCCCCGGAAAGGCACGGAAGAGGCGCTCGTCTCGGTCTACAAGATAACCTCCTACTGGTGGTGGGACGCCGCGTCGGACTCCCAGGCCCATTATGCGAAAAATGCGCTCAACACCTGCTACAAAACATTGCAGACGACCCTGACCAACGGCGCGGGGCAGGTTGCGATGCGCTGGAGCGCAGGCGATTACGGCTATTATATGATCCGCGTGACCGGTTCGAACCATGAACACGCTGCGACTCAGGTCGTTTGCGTATCGTCCTCCGACTGGCGGGGCGACGTCTCCTCGGTGACCGACGCCGCCACCAAACTCGCGCTGACCAGGGACAAGGAGAAATACGCGCCGGGCGACAAGGCGAAGATCACCATTCCCTCTTCGCCGGGAGCGCGGGCGCTGGTGAGCGTCGAGGGCGGCAGCGTCGTGCGCGAGAGCTTCTGGGTCAATTGCACCGACAAGCAGACCACGTTCGAAATACCGATCAAAGCGGGAATGGCTCCCAACGTCTATGCTTCGGTGACGCTCATCCAGCCCCATAACTATACGCACAACGACGCGCCGATAAGGTTGTTCGGCGTGGTCCGGCTCAACGTCGAAGACGCCGCCATGAAACTCACTCCGCTGATCGACATGCCCGAAACGGTCAGGCCGGAGTCGGAAATCACGGTAAAGGTCCGGGAGAAGGACGGCAAGAAGATGAGTTACGTGCTGGCGCTGGTCGATGAAGGCCTGCTGGGGCTGACGCGCTTCAAGACGCCGAACCCGTACCTCTATTTCAATGCAACGGAAGCGCTGGGCGTACGGACATGGGATATGTTCGATTACGTCATCGGCGCGTACGGCGGCAAGATCGAACAGTTGTTCGCAATCGGCGGCGATGCGGAAGAGGAGCAGAATACCGGCGCCCTGAAGGCGCAGCGGTTCAAACCCGTCGTACGGTTCATCGAAGCGCAGAAGCTGGGCGCAGGCAAAACGAACACCCACAAAATCGCGCTGCCGCCCTATTTCGGGTCGGTGCGTGTGATGGTCGTGGCATCGAACGGGCAGGCATCCGGCTCCGCGGAGAAGGTCGCTGAAGTGAAAAAACCGCTGCTGGTGCAGGCCACCCTGCCGCGCGTGGTCTCCACGGACGAAGAGGTGGAACTGCCGGTGACGGTTTTCGCCCTCGAAAAGGGAGTCGGCAAGATCGACCTGAAAGTCTCCGCGAACGAGCTGTTCTCGGCCGTCGGCCCGCACAGCAAGACGATCACCCTCAGCCAAAGCGGCGAGGAGGTCGTAACGTTCCGGCTGAAAGTCAACAAGGAGACGGGCATCGGAAAGGTTCGGGTTACGGCGACCTCCTCCGACGACAGCTCCGCCTCGGAGATCGAGTTGGACGTACGCGAACCCAACCCCTATGTAACGACGTCGAAGGATTACATGCTGGAGCCGGGCAAAACGATCTCCCTCAAGCCCCTGAAGGATACCGGAAGCGCGAAGCTCGAACTCTCGTCGATTCCGTCCATCGACCTTACCCGCCGTCTGGAATACCTGGTGAGGTATCCCCACGGCTGCATCGAGCAGATCACTTCGGGCGCATTCCCGCAGCTCTACCTGCCCGCCATCATGGAGTGCGACAACCTGACGCTGCAGGACATCGACCGCAACATCAAGAGCGTATTGTCGCGTCTGGGCGGTTACCAGCTCTACAACGGATCGTTCGCGTACTGGAGCGGGGGTGCGTACTCTTCCGACTGGGGAACGGTCTATGCGACCCACTTCATGACCGAAGCCGTGAAATACGGCTACGGCATCGACCGCTCGAGGCTCGACCGCGCGCTCAAATACCTGCGCAACAACGAATCGGAATATTACCTCACACAGGCTTACGCCCAGTACGTACTGGCGCTCAACAACATGGCCGACCGGGGCGCCATGAACCGGCTCCGGGAGAAATCGGACAACCTGAAAAACGACGTCAAATGGATGCTGGCGGCGGCCTATGCGCTGGACGGCAACCGGAAGGTAGCCGAAGAACTGATTGCGCAAACCGGAAGCGGTCAGGCCGGCAAGGTCGATCCGTACGACGACACCTACAACAGCAGCGAACGCCAGATGGCCGTGGTGCTTATGACGCAGACGCTGCTCGGAAAGCGGGAAGAGGCGTTCCGCACGGCCCTGAAGATGTCCGACATCCTCAAGAAGGACAAGTGGCTGAGTACGCAGTCTACGGCATGGATGCTCAACACCCTCTCCAATTTCGTCGTGTCGGGCCAGACCGGCATCGACGCCAAAGTGGGCAAAGAGAGCGTCAGGACCGACAAATCGTTCGTCAGCATGCCGCTGTCCAAAGAGACGGATGTGACAAACAACAACAAGGAGAGTTTGTATGCCGTCGTCAGCCAGCGTTACAATCCCGCCAAGGGAGAAGAGACGGAGGCGGCCGACAACATCCGGATAAGCGTCCGGTATACGGATATGGACGGCAAGGCCATAGACCCCAGGTCGATCCGCGCTTCGACGGATTTCTATGCCGTGGTAACCGTCTCGAACATCAGCGGCTATGAGAAATACACCAATCTGGCGCTGACCCATATCGTTCCGGCGGGCTGGGAGATAACTTCGGAGAGGGACCTGTCGTCGCTCACCTATCAGGACATCCGCGACGACCGGGTGCTGAGCTACTTCGACCTGAAACGGGGCGAAAGCAAGGAGATACCGATCAAGCTGACGGCAACTTACAAAGGCCGTTACTACCTGCCGTCGATCTACTGCGAAGCCATGTACGACAACTCGGTACGTGCGCTCAACAAGGGCGAGTGGATCGAAGTGGTCGAATAGGCCGGAACCCGCCGGCAGGCCTTAGCCGGCAAAACTTTCCGCCTGCCCGGCGGAAAGAAGCAAAAGGGATTATTCCCGAATTTCAGGCAAATCCCCGGAACCCGCACAGGTTCCGGGGATTGCTTTATTCCCAGTTTTCGGAAACAGCCGCTGCCGGCAGGAATTGCATGCCGGCGCGGTCGTTATTTTTTCGTACAAACGGTGACGAGCAGCGAAGCGGACGAAAGCAGGATTCCCGTCGCAACGACTCCCGTCCAGCCGTAAAGCGACCATGCGGCCCCCGACAGCAGCGTTCCGAGCGAGCCGCCCACGAAGTAGGTACTCATAAAAATCGTGTTGATCCGGTTCGAGGCCGAGGGATCGAGTTCGAACATCGTCGCCTGATTGCTGAGCTGAATGGACTGCATGCCGATATCGATGACGATGATTCCGGCGACGATCGCCGCATAGGAATCCGCTCCGAAGAAGAACAGCAGCCAGGCGGAAATCTGCAGCGCGATGCCGATGTAATTGAACCTGCGGACGCCGACGCGCCGGATATATTTTCCGGCGAAAGTCGCCGTCAAAGCACCCGCGATTCCGCAGAGTCCGAGCATGCCGACGACATTGCAGCCGGCATAAAACGGCGCCTGCGCCATCTTGAAGGCGAGCGACGCCCAAAAACACAAAAAGGAACCGAAAGCCAGCGCGGCGCGCACGGAATAGATACGCAGCGACGGATAACGCCGGACGATCGTAAGGAGCGACTTCATCAGGGCGGCATAGGTTCCCCGGAAATTGGGGCGTGCATCGGGCAGGACAGACAGTATAACAACCGCCGAAACGGCCATAAGCCCGGCGGCTATGAAATACATTTCGCGCCAGCCGAAAAGCTCGCCGACAATGCCGCTGACTACGCGCGAAGCGAGGATTCCCGTCAGCAGGCCCGAAAGGACGATCCCGACATTGCGGTTTTTATATTCCGGGCGGGAATACTGCGCCGCCAGCGGGATGAAGATCTGCGGAATGACGGAGCAGACGCCCGTCACCAGCGAAAACCCGTGAATCGCATAGATATCGGAAGCCGTGGCGATTGCCAGCAGCGAAACGATCAGCAGCAGGAAGTTAATCAGGATAATGCGTTTGCGGCTGAAGAGGTCGGCAAGGGGAATGATAAAGAGCAGGCCGAGCGCATAGCCCATCTGCGAGAACAGGGCGACGTGGTTGGCTTCGAGTGTAGTCGTACCCAAATCCTGCCGGAGCATGTCGAGCAGCGGCTGATTGTAATACAGATTGGCGACGGAGACTCCGGCAACGACGGCCAGCGTACATAACAAACTGTTCGGAAGTCCGGCGCCGTCTTTCAACATTGTCTTCATGCTCTTCTCATTTTTCGGGAACTGCAAAATTACGAAGGAAAAGCGTAAGGGCGGCGAGTCAGCGCCGCGGCTTTTTAGACTCCGCCCTTCGGCCCGGAGCGCGTCCGGCGGACGATGCGGCCGATTTCCGGAGTCCGGGGCGTTTCGGGGTTTTCGGCCCGGCAGTCTGCCGGGCCGGGATACGCGGCTGTCCGCCATCCGACGCCGATTCGGATTCCGTCACCGCGACAGCTTCGGGTTTTGTTCCAGTCTTGGGTTTCTGCGTTTTCGGCCGCGGTTTTTTCCGCACCGACCAGCCGAAATGGCCGATCGCTTCGCCCAGCGCGAAATATTCGCCGTGGGAGTAGACGATCGGGCAGGCGCGTTCGAGACAGAAGCGGCCCGTAGCGGGGTCGATATAATCGGCATCGACCTGTACGGCGACCACTTCGGCCAAGAACATGTCGTGCGTCCCCAGCTCAAGCACCTGCCGCACGCGGCACTCGATGCTCACGGGGGACTCTTCGACGATCGGCGCCGCGACCTGCAGCGCCTTGCCGGGCGTAAGGCCCATTTCGCGGAATTTGTCGTAATCGCGGCCCGAACGAACGCCGCACCAGTCCGCGGCGCGGGCCAGATCGCGGGTCGTGAGGTTGATGACGAACTCTCCGGTGCGGCGGATAATCCCG
>CAKVKI010000032.1 GCA_934754975.1 uncultured Alistipes sp.
GATGCGGCTGAGCTACAACGACAAACACCTGGAGCTGGTGACATGGGCCGAGGAAGCCGCGCAGCTTTCGCGCGAACAGCAGCGGGCTTTCCTGCGCGACGCCGCGCGCCTGCTGCGCGAGAGTTACATGCTCCATGCGGGTATAAACGAAATCAGCTACCTCTGGGGCGAGGAGCTGGCTTTCTGTTCCAAATTCGCCCCATTCATCGGATCGCAGAACATCGAACCGCTCATTGCGGAAATCGAATCCGCTTTGGCGCAGATTTCGCAGAACGGAAATCCGACGATCGTATTCACCCATTTTGCCCTTTCGGTGAGCAAAATGATAAAACGACTCTGATCTATGGCACGAGTAGTACTTTTGACCGGCGGTAATGCCGGTGACGTGAAACGGACGCTTCAGGCGGCCCAGCAGCTCGTCAATGCGACGGTCGGCGCCGTGCTGCGCTGCTCGCACCGCTACGAAACCAAGCCCTGGGGCTTCGACGCCGATGCGGTTTTCTCCAATCAGGCGCTGGAGGTCTCGACCGACCTGGCGCCCCTCGAAGTCCTCGACGCCGTGCAGGCCATCGAACAGGAGCTGGGCCGCAACCGCGCCGCCGAAGCCGTCGAAAAGGCCCGTACGGGCATGGACTATACTTCGCGGCCGATCGATATCGACATCCTCTTCTACGACGACGAGGTGATCGACTGCGAACGCCTTACCGTGCCGCACCCGCTGATGGGTGAACGGGAATTCGCGCTGGTGCCGCTCTGTGAGATCATGCGCCAGCGCCGCCATCCGGTTACGGGGCGGACCGTGGGGGAGATGCTCGAAAAGCTGCGTAACAAGTAAATTCCGGAGATGAAGACAAAACGAATCATACTGTTTCTTGCCGCGGCCGTGCTGTTTGCGGGATGCTTTAAAGACGTCTCGTATAAAACGACCTATGTGTTCAAGCCGCTGGAGCAGGAGAAATCGGGCGATCCCACGCAGATCCTTACCGACGCGAAGCTCTATGCCTTTGCCGCCGATACGGCTTTCTGGGAGGTCGCTTCCTACGAGGATGCACTCGCGGGCACCATTTCGCAGCGGGGCAACCGCAACGAAAAAATGTCCACGCCGCTCGCCACGGGCGAACCCTATGAGCAGGAGGGCGCCGAGGGATGGCTGCAGATGTCGTTCGAAAAATCCTCGGTGATGGTGGTCGCCGTGGACACGAAGAACAAACTTTACGGCTATACGCAGCAGGAAGTGCCGGAAAACACTCCTAAAATCTATGTCACGCTGATTTTCAAACGGTGGAAACAGGGATATTCCTACAAGGACGGCAAGTGGATCATGTTCAACGATTCCTATACACCCCCGATCTATATCGACAGCTATGTCGCCGCGCAGCTTCAGGCGGAGGAAAACGCCGAACCCACCGTGCCGTCCAACCTCAGGGTTTATGCCTATGCCGTCGATACGACCGCATGGAAGATCAACTCCTACAACGATGCGGCGCAGAAGATCATTACCTCGAAGGACGATCCCAAGCAGACGCGGACCAGCCCCGACTTCGAAGCCTATTATTCGAAAGAGTCGGGAACCTACAGCATGAAAGTCAGCAGTCCCACGCTGATGGTGGTCGTGACCGATCCCGTGAACCAGCTCTATGCCTACTCGAAACAGGAGGTCAAGATCGTGGAGGGCGGCCAGCCTGTAAACTTCCTTCCGGTCGTTTTCCGCGTCTGGAAGCAGGAATACCTCTATGTCGAGGAGGGCGGCTGGCGTGTGGTCAATGACAAACTGGCTCCCAAGGAACCCGAAAAAGCAAGTAAAAGATAACGATGGATACCCGAAAACGAAATATCATCCGCGTACTGCGCGCCGCAGTCCTCCTGCTCTTCGTCTCGGCGTTTCTGAGCCGTTGTGCGAGCATGATGACCCCCACGGGCGGTCCCCGCGACACCCTGCCGCCGGTCATTCTGAACATGACTCCCGACAACTTCTCGGTCAACCGGCCCACCACGCACCACGAGAAGATCTATATCGAATTCGACGAGTTCGTGCAGCTCAAGGACCAGCAGAAGGAGTTCTTCACCTCGCCGCAGATGAAGAAGAAGCCGCTCGTTTCGATGCGCGGCAAAGGCATCGTCATCCAGCTGCGCGATACGCTCGAAGCCAATACGACCTATGCGCTCAATTTCGGCAGCGCCGTGCGCGACAACAACGAGGGCAATCCCCTCTATTCGATGCGCTATGTCTTTTCGACCGGACCGACGATCGACTCGATGATCTTTTCGGGCTACACGGCCGACAGCTATAAAGCCGACTCGGTATCGAAGTCGTTTATCTGGTTCTTCCCGGCGGATTCGGTCGAAAACGTCGCCGAATACGACTCGACGATCTTCAAGTACAAGCCTGCCGTGATCGCCCGGGCCGAGAACAACGGCATCTTCATCGCCCAGAACCTCAAGCCGATCCCCTACCGGGTTTACGCCGTGCAGGACAAGAACGACAACCAGATGTACGAACCCGGTTCCGACCAGGTCGGGTTCCTTGAAAAGAGCTATAACCCGGCCGAGATGCCCGACTTCGCCATGTGGTACGACTCGATCCGCCAGTATGTCACCGCCGAGCCGCAGCTCTATTTCCGGATGTTCACCGACAAGGCGTTCCGCCGCCAGCTGCTTTCGCAGACCGAACGGCCCCTGCAGCACAAGGCGATGCTCTACTTCGGATCGGCGCATCCGCAGATCGAACGCATCCGCTTCGACAGTATTCCCGCGGACCGCGTCATCGTCGATCCGCAGACCGTCGGCCGCGACACCATCGCCCTGTGGTTCAACATGCCCTCTTCGGCGCTTCCCGATACGATCAAGGGTGAAATCACCTACTTCAAGCACGATACGGTCAATGTCCTGCAGGAGGTTACCGAGCCGCTGAAACTCGCCTGGCGGCTGATCGAGACCAAGGAGCAGGAGAAAGCGCGCGAGAAACTCGAACGCGACCGCCGCAAAGCCGAAGCGGCCGGCGAAGAGTGGGTCGAACCCAAGAAGGAGAACCCGTTCGTCTATAAACTTCCGCTCACGGGCGAGGTCAATCCCGAGAACAACCTGACCATCGACTTCGACTACCCGCTTACCCGGCTCGATTCGGCCGCTATGCTGCTGACGCTCACCCAGCCCGACAACAGCATCGAGGACATCCCGGTGCGGTTCGTGCGTGACACGGGCCTGCTGCGCCGCTGGCATATCGAGGCGCCGTGGAAGGCCGGCGGACAATATACGCTGACCATTCCCAAGGGCGCCGTTACCGACGTCGCGGGCTTTTCCAACGACTCGATCGTCGGGAAATACACGGCGCTCGACCCTGAAAAGTTCGCCACCGTGAAGATCCATGTCACGGGCAAGGACGATAAGGCCAAATACATCCTCCAGCTGCTCGACGGCAATAATGCGCTCAAACAGGAGAAACGCGACGTCACCACCGGCGACTGGCAGTTCAATTACGTTCCTGCGGGGGAGATCAAATTCCGCATCATCGAGGACATGAACGGCAACGGCAAGTGGGATACGGGCAACGTGGTCGAACGGCTCCAGCCCGAGCGGGCCGAAATCTATGCCAACGATGAGGGTGAAGATACCTTTGCGACCAAGACCAACTGGGAGATCGAATTTTCGATCGACATGAACCGGGTCTTCGCTCCGGTGACGATGGAATCGCTTTCGCGCCTGCTCGAAGAGCGTGAGACGCAGCGTCTGCGCCGCGAAGCCGAGAAACGCGCCAAGGAACCGAAGACCAACCGCAACAGCCACGACCACGACAACCAGGGCAACCAGAACAATTCCAACGGTTTCGGCGGCTTCGGCGGTTTCGGCGGCGGAACGAACAACAGCATGAACTCTACCGGAGGCATGTTTAACCGATAGTGCTATGATAAAGAGACAACTCAGAACCCTGTTGCTGTCCGTCTTTGCCGCCGTTGCGTGGCAGGGCGCGGCGGCCCAGCATACGCTCGGCTTCACGGCGGGTTACGGCATGGCCAGTTCGCGGCTCGACCCCAAACAGGAGATGAAGGCGATGTGGGGTTCCTATACCGGCGGGCTTACGTGGCGTTATTACGGCCAGCAGCGTTTCGTGGGCGGCTTCGGCATCGACCTCGAATTCCTCCAGCAGGGATTCTCGCTGGCCACCAACGCCTCGATGGTCGAGGAGAAGAAAGATTACCGCTACTACACGCGCAATATCAATTCGATCGTGCTGCCGATCGTCTGGCAGCCCCACTTCTACCTCTTCCGCAACCACGTCCGCGTCTACCTCGAAGCGGCGGCCACCTTTTCCTACCACCTCTCCTCGTCCTATGAGAACGAGGAGGCGAAAGCTTCGGGAGCGGCCGACTGGAAGGGCGATTATCCCTTCAAGCTGCCGCGCGACAACCGCTGGGGGTACGGACTGGCGGGCGGCGGCGGTATCGCGCTGCTGATCCGGCGTTTCGAGATCAACTTCCGCGCCCGCTACTACTTCGGCCTTTCGGACGTTGTGCGCAACCGCAACAAATACGCCGACAACGCCGTCGATGGTTCCGAAAACCCGTTCTGGGCCACGCCGATGCGTTCGCCGCTCGACAACCTCACCATTTCGGTCGGGTTGAATTACCGATTCAACAAGGAGGGCTTCTCGACGTGGAAACCGCGTCCCAAGCGCGAGAAGAACCGCGAAGTCTTCAAATACGGATTATAAAATTTCACCATTATGGAAACGACAAGACAGCAGAAAATCGCCAAACAGATACAGAAGGACGTCGCCGAAATCTTCCAGAAGGAGGGCGAGGGCATCGTCCGCGGTTCGCTGGTCACGGTTACGGCCGTGCGCGTGTCGCCCGATTTCGGTTACGCCAAGATTTACGTCAGCATCTTCCCCTTCGGGCGGAGCGCCGCGATGATGCAGGAACTCGACCGCCACAACAAGTTCATCCGCCACGCTTTGGGGCAGCGCATCCGCAACCAGGTCAAGAACGTGCCTGAAATCCAGTTCTTCCTCGACGATTCGCTGGAGTATATCGACCATATCGAGCAGGCGCTCAAAAACGATTAACCCTCCCGGCCTCACGCCATGCTGCCGCAATTCTTCGCCCGCCGCTACCTTTTCTCGCCCAAATCCCGATCGGTCGTCAATCTGATCTCGGGTCTGAGCGTGGCGGCCGTCGCGATGCCCGTTGCGGCGATGATTATCCTGCTCTCGGTCTTCAACGGCTTCGAGAGCCTCGTGAAGTCGATGTGTTCGGCCTTCGACGCCGATCTGACCGTCTCGGCGCGGCAGGGACAGACCTTTCCGGCCGATGCAGTCGATACCGCGGCGCTGAGACGCATTCCGGGCGTGGCCGCCATGTCGTTCGTGCTGGAAGAGAGCGCCCTGCTGGAGCATGCGGGCCGCCAGGCTACGGCGACGGTCCGCGGCGTCGATGACGCCTACGAAACGGTTTTCCCGTTGTCCGACGCCGTCGCGGCCGGAGAATACCGGGTGCGGGTGGGCGACCTCGAACGGCTCGTGATCGGTCAGTCGATGGCCTACATGCTGGGCGTGCGAACGCTGGCCGACGCCGATATCGGCGTTTACGCCGTGCGGCGGGGAAGTTTTTCGTCGCTGCTGCCTTTCGACAACTACACGCGGCGGACGGTTCCCCTCGGCGGAGTCTATACGCTCGACCTCGAGACCGAACGGACCTATGTCCTCGCTTCGCTGCGCATGGCGCAGGAGCTTTTCAGCCGTCCCGGCCGGGTTTCGGGGCTGGTGTTGCGCCTGCGCGAGGGCGCCGATGCCGCGCAGGTCCGCAGCGTCGTGGCGCAGCAGCTGGGCGACGATTACCGGGTCCGTACCCGCTACGAACTCCGGGCTTCGTTCTACCGGATCATGACCTACGAGAAGTGGGGCATTTTCTTCATCTCGCTGCTGGTCCTCGTCGTCGCTTCGTTTTCGGTCGTCGGGTCGCTGGCGATGCTGATCGTCGAGAAGCGGCGCGACATCGGGACCCTGCGCGCATTGGGCGCCGATACGGCCCTCGTGCGGTCGATATTCCGCAGCGAAGGTCTGCTTATCTGCGGCTTCGGAGCGCTCCTGGGCGTGGTGATCGGCGTCGGTGCGACGCTCCTGCAGCAGCACTTCGGGCTGATCGAAATTCCGGCCGAGACGTTCCTCACGAAGAGTTATCCCGTCGAATTCCGTCCGGGCGACCTCGGGGCGGTGCTGGCCGCTTTCGGCGTGGTCGCCTATGTTATTTCGAATATTACCGTGCGCAGCATGATAAAATCCAACGTTAAGCTATGAAACGTATTGTCCGCATATCCCTCTGCATGCTCCTGCTCGTGACAGCCGGAGCCTGCGCCCGCCACAAGATCATTCCCGACAAGAAACTGGCGCAGATTTTCCACGACGCTTTCCTTACCAACGCCTACATCGGCAGCGAGCAGGTGAACATCGACTCGCTGAATATCTACGAACCGATTTTCGCCGATTACGGCTATACCACCGAGGACGTCTATTACACCATCGGCAACTTCTCGAAACGCAAGAGCGCCCGTCTGGGCGACGTGGTCGAGCAGGCGATCGAAATGCTCGAAGCCGAGGGCAAATATTACAACCGCGAAGTCGCCGTACTCGACACGATCGACAATGTCGCCCGCCGGAGTTTCACCCGCACGGTCTATGCCGACTCACTGATCCGCGTCGGCTCGCTGCGCGATACGGCCCGCCTGCGGTTTTCCGTCGACGTGCGGCCCGGCGAGTACAACCTGAGTCTCAAATACCTCGTCGATTCGCTCGACCGCAACGAAAAGGGACTGCGGGGACTCGTATGGCTCGAACGCCGCGACAGCACCCGCGCCAACCTCTACACGACGACCCTGCGCCGCGACCGGCAGGAGAATTTCTCCCGCCGCTTTACGGTCGACACGACCCACCGCCGGCTGTGGATCGACTTCATCGAGTTCCGTGAGAAACCCCAGCGCCCTTCGCTGACGGTCACCGACCTGAAAATCGACTACACGCCCGAAACGGCCGCCGCTGTGGACAGCCTCTACATGCAGCAGCTCGACATCCGTATTTTCGCCGATGAATTCTTCCGCGCAGCCCTCCCGGCGGATAGCCTCTAACCTGCTCTGGACGCCGCAGGGACTTGTCCGCAACCCGCTCGTCGAAGTTGCGGCGGACGGCCGTATCCTCTCGGTCGGGACCTGCGCCGAACCCGACCGGATGCCGGGCGCCGAGTTCTACTCCGGGGTGCTGGCGCCGGGACTGGTCAATGCCCACTGCCACCTCGAACTCTCCTACCTGCGCGGCGCGATTCCCGAAGGGTGCGGTTTTGCGGGTTTCGCCGGGGCCATGGGCCAGGTCCGGGAGCGGTTCGGCCCCGAAGAGCGACGGCAGGCCGTAGCGGCGGCCGACGCGGCCATGTGGCAGGCCGGAGTGCAGGCCGTCGGCGACATCTCCAACGGCGATACGACCTTTGCCGCCAAGGAGCGCAGCCGCATCGCCTACCATACTTTCATCGAATTTTTCGGCCTGCGTCTCGCATCGGCCGACCCGGTGCGTCCCCTGCTTCGCAATCCGCACACTTCGCTGACGCCCCATTCGCTCTATTCGGTGCAGGATGCGCCCCTGCGGGCGATCGCCGCCGAAGGCGATGCGCCGCTGGCGGTCCATTTCCTGGAATCACCCGCCGAAGCCGAACTTTTCAACCGCCGCGGCCCGCTGTGGGAGTGGTACCGGAAGGTCGGCTTCACCTGCGATTTCCTGCATTACGGCTCTCCGGCCGAGCGGCTCGTCGCAAGCGTACCCCGTGACCGCCGCGTGATACTGGTGCATAACTGCTGTGTCACACAGCGCGATATCGACCTCGTTATGAACCATTTCACAGCTCCCGTCCGCTGGTGCCTGTGCCCCCGCTCCAACCGCTATATTTCGCGGCTCGAACCGCCCGTCGAACTGCTGCGCCGCAACCGGCTCGACATCTGCCTGGGCACCGACTCGCTGGCGTCGAACGACCGGCTGTCGGTATTCGAGGAGATGCGTATGTTTCCGGACGTGCCGCTGCCCGAACTGCTTTCGTGGGCTGCTGAGGGAGGTGCGCAGGCATTGGATATGGATGCCGAGCTGGGTGAAGCGGCGCCCGGCCGCCGCTGCGGGCTGACAGTCATTTCGGGACTCGACTACGATACGATGCGCCTGACCCCGGCGTCCCGAATACGGAGAATCCTATAGACATATTATATTATAATAAAAGAGGAAGCCTTTCGCGGCTTCCTCTTTGGTTTCGGACGTTTCCCGTCTTATTTGTTCAACGCATTGCAGATCCGTTCGTTGATCCTGCGGATACGCTCCGGCTCGACCTTCATCACCTTGCGGTCGTAGGTCATCAGGCCGTTCACCTCCACTTCGACGTCGGTGGTCTGCGTGTAAACCGCCGCTGCGAATCCGCGCCCGATCAGCTTGTAGAGCATGTCGGCATATTTCTCGTATTCGTCCGTCACCTCCTTGGGTGAGTTCAGGCGGACATAGCCCCAGTTGCGGTCGGGTTCCCAAAGGTGGTCTTTCATCACCAGCCCGATGCCGCCGTATTCGCCCAGCACCGTCGCGCGGTTGGTGTCGAGCAGCGTCATGCGCGGATGCGGATAGTGGTGCGTGTCGAGGATGTCGCCCGTCAGGTAGTGGTTGCCGCCGCTGGCGGGATTGACCAGACGCGAGGGGTCGTAAGCCTTGGTCCATTCGGCGATTTCGGGGGCCTTGAACTGTCCCCATGCCTCGTTGAAGGGCACCCATACGCCGATCGAGGGAACCGAGTAGAGGTAGTCGATGATCTCTTTCCACTCTTTGCGGAAATTGGCTTCCGACTCGGCCGAGCGATGTTTCTCCGCGCCGTTGAAGTAGTTGTGCATCTGCCACTGGGGACCTTGGTCGCCGTTGGGCATATCCTGCCATACGATCATGCCCAGCTTGTCGCAATGGTAGTACCAGCGCGCCGGCTCGACCTTCACGTGTTTGCGGATCATGTTGTAACCCAGTTTCTTGGTCTTTACGACGTCGAACGCCAGCGCTTCGTCCGACGGGGCGGTATAGAGTCCGTCGGGCCACCAGCCCTGGTCCAGCGGACCGAACTGGAACAGCGGTTCGTTGTTCAGCTCCAGGCGTACGATGTCGTTTTCGTCGCGGCCGATCGAGAATTTGCGCATCGCCGTGTAGCTCTGCACTTCGTCTACTTTTTTGCCGTTGCGCACCAGCGTCACTTCCATATCGTAGAGGAACGGCGATGCGGGACTCCACAATTTAGGCTCCGCCACGTTCAGCTCGACGGCTGCACCGCTGAGCGCACGGCCCTCGGCTACCTTCGCGCCGTTGTCGTAAAGACGCACTTCGACCACATCGCCCGGCTGTGCGCCGCAGGCGGCCGTCTCGACGCGAAACGATTTGCGGTCGAGGTCGGGCGTAGTTCGGATGTTCCTGATGTACTGCTGCGGCACGGCTTCGAGCCATACCGTCTGCCAGATGCCGCTCACGGGGGTGTACCAGATACCCTCGGGACGGTTCACCTGCTTGCCGCGGGGCTGGTAGCCTGCGTCGGTGGGGTCCCACACGCGGACCTTCAGCTCGTTGTCGCCCTTTTTGAGCGCCGCCGTGATGTCGAATTCGAACGGCGTGAAGCCGCCCGTATGCGTTCCCACGCAGACGCCGTTCACCCAGACGTCGGCTTTCCAGTCCACCGCGCCGAAGTGCAGCAGCACGCGCTTGCCGTTCCATTTCGGGGAGACCGTGAAGGTGCGGTTGTACCAGAGTTCGTTCTGCTCACCCAGACGTTTGCCGACCCCCGAGAGGCTCGACTCCACGGCGAACGGCACCAGAATCCTGCCGTCGAATTTTTCGGGCGTCTGTCCCGCCGGGAGGATCGCGTAGTCCCACAGTCCGTTGAGGTTCTGCCAGCCGTCCTGCACCTGTACGCGCGTCATCTGCGGACGCGGGTATTCGGGCAGTACGTTCTGCGGGTCGAGTTTTTCGCCCCACTCGGTGCCGATGCGGTCGCCTGCGGGCTGCCACTGGGCCGAGCCTGCCAGAGTCGTCAGCAGGGCCGCGGCCGTCAGGAGAATGTTTTTCTTCATGTTTCGGGTTATTATCAGGTTAATATGTTGTTTCGAACAGTACAAATTTAGGACATCTTGCCGAAAAAACAGTCCGCATATATGCACAAAAAGTATGTTCGACCGCCCCGGATACCTGCAAAAACAGACTTTTCCGGACTTTTTGCGGCTGCGGACATGCGGAAGGGGATTTTTGGACAAACGATAAAAAGCCCTATCTTTGTAAACGTCTAACCGGAACCGAAGTGGAAGATTCGACATTGATAGCAAGGGTGAAAGCCGGCGACCGCAGCGCTTTCAACGAACTTTACGGCATCTACTGGGCGTCGCTCGTCAATTATGCCGGTCTGTTCGTCGGGGACGACGGCGCGGAGGATGTCGTGCAGGACGTCTTCGTGCGCGTGTGGCTCCACCGTGACAACCTGCGTGACGACGGCACGCTGCAGGGCTACCTGCTCCGCTCGGTCTACCACGCTTCGCTCAACGCCCTCAAGAAGGGCGCCAACGCCACGGCCTACCGTTCGTGGGTGACGCAGCAGATCGAACAGAGCTGTTACGCCCATTACGATCCCGACAACAGCGAGGTGATCCGCAAACTCTACTCGCAGGAGATCGCCGGCCAAATCGACGCGGCGGTCGAGTCATTGTCGCCCAAGTGCCGCGAAGTGTTCCGCATGAGCCATATCGAAGGACTTTCGAACCGTGAGATCAGCGAACGGCTGGGAATCACGCTTTCGACCGTCGAAAACCATATCTACAACGCCCTGAAACAGCTCCGACAAAAATTAAGTCACTATAAGATGCTGATTCTCTTGACAATGTATATTCTTGGCAGATAATTTTTCATTTTTGCATAGGTGATTTGCTTCGGCGAGGTGTATTTAGGGTAGAAACCCAATATTCCGAACCGTGATACAAGACGACACGACCGCCCGTTTCGACGAGAAACTGCTCACGACCTACTTCTCCGGCGCCGCGACTGCTGAGGAGGAGCGGGCGCTGCTGGAGTGGATTCGCAGCAGCGACGACAACCGCCGTACCTTTTCCGAGCTGCGCGCCGTCTGGCAGCGCGGCCGCATGCAGCGTCCCGATACGCAGTTGCAGGCCCGTTTCGTGCGTTCGCTCAACAGCCTCAACCGGCGGATCGACGCTCTCGGCGCCGACGCTCCGCTCCGCAGGGGCCGTCGTATTCCGCTGCGCCGCTTTGCAGCTGCGGCAATCGTCGCGGTGGCGCTCGCCGCGGCTTTCATGACCTACCGGATCGCCACCGCACCTTTCGTACATAATTTCCATAACGCCGATACCGTCGCCATGCACGTGGCCATGCCCGACGGCACCGACGTCTGGCTCAGCCCCGGTACGACGCTCTCCTACGACGATACGTTCCGCATCGACGGACGCAATGTCAGACTTGACGGCGAAGCCTATTTCGACGTCACGCACGATGCCGGACAACCGTTCGTCGTCACTACGCCCGTATTCCGGGTCCGCGTATTGGGCACGGTCTTCAACGTCCGTTCCTTCAGCGGCGAACCGGTCGCTGAGACCACGCTGGCCGAAGGTTCCGTAGCCCTGCAGCACACAAGCGGGCGCAACCTGATCTGCCTGCATCCCGGCCAGCAGGCGGTCTATGACGCCGATGCCGAGCTGCTCGAAGTCAACGAAGTTCCCGTGGGCGACCTGCTGCTGATCCGTTACGGGGTCGTCACCCTCGACAATGCCACGCTGCCCGAGATCGTCGCGCGCATCGAACGGACCTATGGCGTAAGCCTGCGCATCGGGGCGCAGCAGATGCCCGATGAACGCTACAATTTCAGCTTCCAGAAGGACGCTTCGGTCGAAGACGTCGTGGAACTGCTGCAGTTCGTGTCGGGCTGTCGTTTCGAAATAATTCAGCTGAATCGATAAAAAAAGTAATCCAACCCAAAATCCGTCTCAGCCTATGGAGAAAGAGCCTGCTGCTGTCCTGTAGTCCGAACCCGCCGTTCGGACCGGCCTTAAAACGAACTTCTTCCTTTATTCTAATCTGAAACATAATGAAAAAATCAATTACTTCACTCCTGAAAGGGTGGTGTGCGGCTCTGTTATGCGCCGGCCTGACGCTCCCGTCGTTCGCGGCGGCCGATGCCGACGCCGCTTTCGCCGCACAGCGCCACGATCTGAAGCTGTCGCTGCGCAACGCTCCCCTGCGCGAGGTGGTGACGGCCTTCACCCGGCAGACGGGCGTGGTCTTTTCCTATGAAACTTCGCTCGGCGAACGGACTTTGGCCCATGTGGACGTCGCGCTGAACGGCTCGACGCTCGACGAGATGCTGGCTTCCGTATTCGCCGGCACCGGCATTTCCTATAAGATCAAGGACAAGGTGGTTGCTTTGTCCGCGCCTCCGCAGTCCGATGCGCCGGCCGCGCGCAGCGCCGCGCCGCAGCAGAAGCACACCGTCGCCGGCCGTGTGACCGACGAACACGGCGAACCGCTGGCCGGCGTGAGCGTGCTGGTGAAAAATACCGTTACGGGCACCTCCACCGACGCCGACGGCCGCTATTCGCTCTCCGCTCCCGGAAGCGGCGCCGTGCTGGTCTTCATGTACCTGGGATTCCAGACCCTCGAAGAGCAGGTCGGCGCCCGGAGTACGCTCGACGTGACGCTGCGCGAGAACAAACAGGTTCTCGAAGAGGTCGTCGTCGTGGGCTACGGCTCGGTCAAGCGCCGCGACCTGATCGGCGCCGTGGACCAGGTGGACAGCAGGCAGTTCGCCGAGCGTTCCAATCCGAGCGTTTCGCGTTCGCTGCAGGGCGCTATTCCCAACCTCAATATCTCGATGCGCGACGGCAAGCCTTCGCGCGCCGCGACCATCGACATCCGCGGCGCCGGTTCGATCGGCTCGGGCGGCGGCGCGCTGGTGCTGATCGACGGCGTCGAGGGTGACCTCGAAACGGTCAATCCGCAGGATATCGCCAGTGTATCGGTACTCAAGGACGCTTCGTCGGCCGCCATTTACGGCGCCCGCGGCGCTTTCGGCGTGATCCTCGTGACGACCAAATCGGCTTCCGAAGGCGAGGTGAACGTCACCTACAGCGGCAGTTTCTCGATCCACTCGCGCACCGTGAAACCCAACCTTGTGACCGATGGTTACGAGTGGACGACAGGCTATATCAACGCCTGGAACGGCTACTACAATGGTTCGAAGGAGCTTAATTCGACGATCAACAACATCGTGCCCTATTCCGATTCGTGGTACCGGGAGCTGGCCCGCCGCAGCACGGACCCCTCGCTCGAACGCGTGCGTATCAACGACAACGGCAAATACGAATATTTCGGCAATACCGACTGGACCAAAGCCTTTTACAAGGACGTGAACTATTCGCACGAACACAACCTGAGCATCTCGGGCGGCGGCAAAAACGCCGATTATTACGTTTCGGGCCGCTTTTACGACCAGGACGGCATCTACCGCGTCGGCGACGAGCGTTACAAGCAGTATAACGTGCGGGCCAAAGGCAGCGTGCGCATCCGCCCGTGGCTGCGCCTGAACAACAACATGGATTTCACGGTCGTGGATTACCGCCAGCCGATGCTCTACTACAGCAACCAGCTCGTGCCGCGCATGGTCGAACACTCCGGCCAGCCCGTCAGCCTGATTACCAATCCCGACGGTACGTGGACCTATGCCGCCGTGCTGAACGGTTACGCCGGGTTCGCCGAAGGGACGAGCTACCAGCAGGAGGATAAATTCACCCTCAAGGACAAGCTCGGCGTCGAAATCGACCTGGTGAAAGACGTACTCAAGGTCTCCGGCGACCTGTCGTACCTCTTTTCGCGCAACACGCGCGAACGCGTGACCAACATGTACACCGGTTACACCGGACCCGAATCGACCATCACGGTCAATGAAAGTCAGGGCAGCACGCTCGAAAACGTCCGTTACGACATGAACTATATTTCGAGCAACGTCTATGCGGAGTACACCCCCAAACTGGGCGACGACCATTCGCTCAAACTCTTGGGCGGCTGGAACCTCGAAAAGAAGAAATACCGTACAATGACCGTCAAGCGCGAGGGGCTGACCGTTCCTTCGAAGCCCAGCTTCGGGCTGATGGACGGCGTGACGAGCGACCCCACGGTCGGCGGTTACGACTGGAGCTACGTCGGGGCTTTCTTCCGCGCCAATTACGGCTACAAAGGGCGTTACCTCGCCGAGTTCAGCTGCCGTTACGACGGCTCGTCGAAATTCCCCCAGAATTCGAAGTGGGGCTTCTTCCCTTCGGCTTCGGTGGGCTGGCGGCTCTCCGAAGAGAAGTTCATGGGGTGGTCCGAGGGCTGGCTCGACAACTTCAAGATACGCCTTTCCGCCGGCTCGATGGGCAACGGCAACATCGACCCCTACAAGTATATCGACTACATGACCCTCAAGTCCTCGACCGTGGTCATCGGCAATACGCTGGGAACCTACACCGTCGCTCCGGGCGCCATTCCGCTCTCGCTGACGTGGGAGACCTCGACCACGTACGACGTCGGCGCCGATCTGGACCTCTTCAAGAACCGCCTGACGATGGGCTTCGACTGGTACCGCCGCTATACGACCGATATGTACACCGTCGGCGTGAGTCTGCCCGCCGTGTACGGCACGGCGGCCCCCAAGGGCAACAACGCTTCGCTGAAGACCAACGGCTGGGAACTCTCCGTAGGCTGGCGCGACAGCTTCAGACTGGCCGGCAAGGAGTTCCGCTACAGCGTCAAAGCGATGGTCTGGGATTCGCGTACGTGGGTGACCAAATACATCAACCCCACGGGCAACCTCGACGACTATTACGAAGGCATGGAGCTGGGCGAAATCTGGGGTTACCGCGTCGAAGGTCTTTTCCGCGATCAGGACGACATCGACTCCCACGCTGCGCAGTCCTTCCTGCAATCCTCCGACAAGGTGACGCGCCCCGGTCAGGTCAAGTTCGCCGACCTGAACGAGGACGGCAAGATCGACCAGGGGGCCAAGACGCTCTCCGACCACGGCGACCTGACCGTCATCGGCAATACCTCGGCCCGCTACCACTACGGCATCAACGTCAATCTGAACTGGAACGGCATCGGCATTTCGACCTTCTGGCAGGGCGTCGCCAAGAAGAACTGGTATCCCCGTTACGATTCGGGTTACTTCTGGGGACAGTACAACCGCCCGTTCGGTTACATGCTCAAGGCCCACACGGGCAGCAGCGTCTACAGCGAGGAGCTGGATAACTGGGACACGGCCTACTGGCCCCGCTATTCGGCCTACCAGACCAACGAAAGCTCGGTAAACCGCGTGCTGACCACGCCCAACGACCGCTACATGCAGGACGTGTCGTACATCCGCCTGAAAAACCTGACCGTCGATTACACTTTCCCGGCCCATATCTGCCGCAAGATGCGGATCAAGGGGCTGAAGGTCTATGTTTCGGGCGAAAACCTCTGGACCTCCTCGCCCATGTTCAAATACTGCGACAATTACGACCCCGAAGTCATCAACGCGGGCGACTCCGACTTCCGTACGGCCGAGGGCGACGGTTACAGC
>CAKVKI010000033.1 GCA_934754975.1 uncultured Alistipes sp.
GCAGCAGACCGACGTCCTGTTGTGGGGCGAAGCCTCGCCCCGCTGCAAAGTCACGCTCGAACCCTCATGGAGCCAAAGCGTCTACACGACCCGGACCGACGACGACGGCAACTGGAAAATCACGCTGCCGACAATCGCGGCGGGCGGCCCCTACGAAATCGCCATCACGGCCGGGAAAGACACGAGAACGCTGAAAAACGTCCTGCTGGGCGAAGTCTGGCTCTGCGGCGGACAGTCGAACATGGACGTCAGTTTCCGGGGACTCGCCAATCAGCCCGTCGCCGATGCCGCCGACGAAATACTGGATTCGGCCTATCCCGGCCTGCGCCTGTTCCGCGTGAAACGCGACTTCAGCCTTCAGCCCCGGCACGACTGCCGGGGGAGTTGGACAGTCTCGTCGCCCGGATCGGCCGAAACGTTCAGCGCCGTCGGCTTCCTCTTCGGCCGCATGCTCCACCAGCGGGAGAAGGTGCCCGTCGGCATGATCGTATGCGCATGGGGCGGCTCCGAAGTCGAAGCGTGGATGAGCCGCGAAAACCTGATGCGATTCGCCGGGGTCCGGTTCCGCGAATCCGCAGACCTGCGGACCGCCAACGTCACCCCAACCGCCCTGTACAACGCCATGCTGCTGCCCATAAGCGGCTACACGATCAAGGGGTGCATCTTCTATCAGGGCGAAGCCAACATCACCGACCCGGCGGCCTACCGCACGCGGTTCCCGGCCATGATCGCCGAGTGGCGCGCACGCTGGGGAGCGGAGTTCCCGTTCTTCTATGTCCAGCTCGCCCCCTACGGCTATACCAATATGGGCTGGTCCCCCGACCAAAGGCAGGCGGCGCATTTCCGCGAAGTGCAGCAGCAGTGCCTGGCAGACATTCCCCGCAGCGGCATGGTGGCCACGACCGATATCGGAGCCGTCTATACCATTCACCCGCCCGACAAGAAAACAGTCGCCAAGCGTTTGCTTTACCTTGCCTATGCCCGTTGTTACGGCTACAAAGGGTTCGAATGTTCCGGTCCTGTATACAAGTCGATGGAGATTCAGGGCGAAAACATCGCCCTCTCGTTCGACCATGCGCCTTACGGCGTCAGCTCCTACGGAGAGCCGCTCGCAGGATTCGAGATCGCCGGCGAAGACCGGATTTTCCACCCGGCCGAAGCATGGCTCAAAGGCCGCTCCACGGTCATCGTACACAGCGACCAGGTCAAAGCGCCCGTCGCAGTACGCTACTGCTATAAAAACTATGCGTACGGAAACCTTTATAATAATTACGGCATCGTCGCGCCCCCGTTCCGCACAGATGATTGGAACGAATAAAAAACACAGCATATGTTCTCAAAAACCATTCTCAGCCTGATCGCAACGGCCATGCTCTTCACCGGAAGCCTCGCCGCCGCAGAACCCGTCCGCATCATCTTCGAAACAGACATGGGCAACGACGTGGACGACGTACTAGCCCTGGACATGCTCTACAAATACCAGGACGCGGGCAAAATCCGGCTTCTTCTGATCTCCAACAACAAAGGCAACGCCTATTCGGCGCCGTTCATCCACCTGATGAACGATTTTTACGGCTGGTCCGGGATTCCCGTGGCCAGCTCCCCCGCCGGGATGCTTCCCCAGCAAAAGGAAAAACAGCCCAGTTACGTCGAAGTCGTCGCCGCCTCGGGCGTCTTTCCGGCATTTTCGGCAGAGACATTCGATTCCGTGGAAAAATACCGGCAGGTCCTCGCGGCACAACCCGACCGCAGCGTCGTGATTGTCTCCGTCGGATTCCTGTCCAACCTCAAACGGCTCCTGGAGTCGGCCCCGGACAGATACAGCGAACTGCCGGGCAGGGAACTCGTCGCCCGCAAAGTCCGGCTGCTGACCATGATGGGCGGCAATTTCGACGGCCAGCGGCGCCGGGAATTCAACATCCGCATAGACATTCCCGCAGCCCGCGCCGTCTTCGGCCGTTGGCCGACCGACATACTGGTCAGCCCGTGGGAAGTAGGCGGGCGGATTTTCTATCGCTGCGCGGCGCTCGGCAAGATCGGCTACGCCGCACAACATCCGCTCAAAATGGCCTATGCCAGCTATCTTCCCATGCCCTACGACCGCGAATGCTGGGACCAGACCGCCGTCATGGCAGGCGTCGAAGAGCCGGCGAAATGGTTCGGGCTTTCATCCCACGGAGAAGTCGAAGTGGACGAAGAGGGACGCACGGAATTCACCCCCGCGCCCGACGGACGCATCCGGATCTTGCAGACGACTCCCGGACAGAGAAAAAAAGCGGAGAAATATATCATGAAACTCGTCGGACAGACTCCCGAAAAATACACGAACCGGAAATAACCTTCCGGCGGAATACACCTCAAGCGACAGCGGCGGCAGAAATTTCTGCCGCCGCTGTGCGTTTGCCTACGGCGCAGGCGGAACCGTCGGTTTTTACTAATATTTTCACATAATTAACGCCGATTAAATAACTTTTCGTTATTAATTCTGGTATTTTAATTAAAATTTTCTTAGATTTGTAGAAATTGGATAACAGCACGATCTTATGGCACAACGGGAATTACTACTCGGAGACGAAGCCCTCGCATTGGGCGCGCTCCACGCCGGACTGTCGGGTGTCTATGCCTATCCGGGCACGCCCTCTACCGAAATAACCGAATTTATTCAGGGCCATCCGCTCACCGCCGCACGCGGCATACACTGCACCTGGTCGGCCAATGAAAAGACCGCCATGGAGGAGGCCCTCGGCATGTCGTTCGCCGGAAAACGGGCGCTGGTCTGCATGAAGCACGTAGGGCTGAACGTCGCCGCTGACGCATTCGTCAATTCGGCGATGACCGGCGCCAACGGCGGGCTGGTCGTGGTCGCGGCCGACGACCCTTCGATGCACTCGTCGCAGAACGAGCAGGACTCGCGCTTTTACGGCCAGTTCGCCCTCGTGCCGACCTTCGAACCGTCGAACCAGCAGGAGACCTACGACATGGTGCAGGCGGCCTTCGACTTCTCGGAGAAGTACCGTATTCCCGTACTGATGCGTTTGACGACCCGTATGGCCCATTCGCGGGCCGTGGTCGAAGTCGCCGATGTCCGCGCCGAGAACGAACGCTCCTATCCCGTCCAAACGCGCCAGTGGGTGCTGATGCCGGGCAATTCGCGCGTGAGGTACAACACGCTGCTCGACGACTACGCCAGGTTCGAGACCGAAGCCGCCGAGAGCCGTTTCAACCGCTATACGGACGCCGCCGACAAATCGGTCGGCATCATCGCCTGCGGCATCGCCCACAACTACCTCGCGGAGAATTATTCCGGCGGCTGTCCGCATCCCGTGCTGAAAATTTCGCAGTATCCTCTTCCGGCCGCCCTTGTGCGCCGCATGGCGTCGGAGTGCGGTTCGCTGCTCATCATCGAAGAGGGACAGCCCGTCGTCGAGCAGGCCGTGCGCGGCATCCTGCCCGCACCGCTCGATATTCGCGGCCGCATGACGGGCCAGCTGCCCCGCACCGGAGAACTCACGCCCGACAGCGTGCGCGCCGCACTGGGACTCGCGCCGCATGCCACACACGCCGCCAGCCAAATCGTCGTGCCGCGTCCGCCGGCGCTCTGCCAGGGCTGCGGCCACAGGGACGTCTACACGGCGTTGAAGGAGATTGCGGACGAATACGAAAACGCCAAGGTATTCAGCGACATCGGCTGTTATACGCTGGGCTGGCTGGCTCCGTTCCACGCCATCGACACCTGCGTCGATATGGGCGCTTCGATCACGATGGCCAAAGGAGCCGCCGACGCGGGCGTATATCCGTCGGTCGCCGTCATCGGCGATTCGACCTTCACCCATTCGGGCATGACGGGCCTGCTGGACGCCGTAAACGAGCGCAGCAACATCACGGTCATCATCTCGGACAACCTGACCACGGGCATGACCGGCGGACAGGATTCGGCCGGCACGGGACGTCTGGAACAGATCTGCGCCGGCATCGGCGTCGATCCGGCCCATATCCGCGTCGTGGTGCCCCTGCCCAAAAACCGGGAAGAGATGAAAGCCATGCTCCGCGAAGAGATCGCTTACGACGGGGTTTCGGTCATCATTCCGCGCCGCGAGTGCATCCAGACCGCCAAACGCCACAACGCCGCCAAACAGAAACAATAGGATCCGCCGACACCGACGGCGGCAAAAGCGCGGCCGGCAAAAACGCGGCAACGAACAACAAAGAGCAAACAACGGACACTTATGAAAAAGGACATCATACTTTCGGGCGTGGGAGGACAGGGAATCCTCTCGATCGCCACCGTCATCGGCAAAGCGGCCCTCAACGAGGGGCTTCGCATCAAGCAGGCCGAAGTCCACGGCATGAGCCAGCGGGGCGGCGACGTACAGTCGAACCTGCGCATCGCCTCGGGCGAAATCGCTTCGGACCTCATTCCGCGGGGCGCCGCCGACATCATCATTTCGCTCGAACCGATGGAGGCGCTGCGCTACCTGCCGTGGCTTTCGAAAGAGGGATGGGTAATCACCAACACCGCGCCGTTCATTAATATCCCGAACTACCCCGAAGCGGAAGCCCTCCGGCGCGAACTCGACGCGCTGCCGCATGTCGTGGCGCTCGACGTGGACGCCATCGCCAAAACCGCCGCATCGCCCCGCGCCGCCAACATCGTACTGCTGGGCGCCGCGGCGCCGTTCCTGGGCATCGCCGCCGAAAAGCTCGAAGCCGGCATCCGCGCCATCTTCGTCCGCAAAGGCCAGGAGATCATAGATATGAACCTCGCGGCGTTCCGCGCAGGATACCAATACGCACAAAAACAGACCGAATAATGGAACGGCTCCCACTTGACCGGTCCATGCTCGACTCCGCGCTGGAGCGCATGGACATCGCCGACATCGCGCAGGCGACCATCCGCCAGTCGGGCGACATCGCGCGCATCCTGGAAAACGAAACGGGAACGGAATTCCTGCACCTCGAAATGGGCGTTCCGGGACTCCCGCCCGAGCAGGTCGGCGTCGAAGCCGAATGTAAGGCCCTGCAGCAGGGCGTGGCGTCGCAGTACCCCAGCATGTCCGGCATTCCGGAACTGAAGGAGCAGGCTTCGCGCTTCATCCGCGCATTCCTCGACATCGGCATCGCGCCGCAGGGCTGCATCCCGACCGTCGGTTCGATGCAGGGCAGTTTCACGCTGTTCCTGCTCTGCTCGCAGCTGGACCCGAAGAAGAACAAAATCCTCTTCATCGACCCCGGATTCCCCGTACAGCGCAACCAGGTGCATATCCTCGATATCCCGCACGTTTCGTTCGACATCTACGAGTACCGCGCCGAAAAGCTGGGGCCCAAGCTGGAAAGCTATCTGGCGCAGGGCGACGTGGCGGCCATCGTCTACTCCAACCCCAACAACCCGGCGTGGATCTGCCTCACGGAAGAGGAGCTGCGCACCATCGGCGAACTGGCTACCCGGTACGACGCCATCGTCATCGAAGACCTGGCCTACCTCTGCATGGACTTCCGCAAACCGCTGGGCCGGCCTTTCGAAGCGCCCTATCAGGCCAGCGTCGCCCGCTATACGCAGAATTACATCCTGATGATCTCCGGATCGAAGATATTCAGTTACGCCGGACAGCGCATCGCCGTCGCGGCGATCTCCGACGCGCTCTACACCCGCCAGTATCCCGCGCTCCGGGAGCGTTACGGCATGGCCCGTCTGGGCGACGCCTATGTGCTGACGATCCTTTACGCCGCATCGTCGGGCACGAGCCATTCGGCCCAGTACGCCCTCGCGGCCATGTTCCGCGCCGCGGCCGACGGCCGGCTGGACTTCGTGGACGAAACGTCGGAATACGCACGCCGCGCACGGCTGACCAAGGAGCTGTTCCTGCGCCACGGCTTCCGCATCCTCTACGACAAGGATCAGGACGAAGCCGTGAGCGACGGATTCTTCTACACGGTAGGCTACGGCGGCCTCTCCAGCTCGGAACTGCTGAGCGAACTGCTGCTTTACGGCATCTGCGCCATTTCGCTCACCACGACCGGCAGCCGCCAGCCGGGAATCCGCGTCTGTGTCTCGCAGCTCAACCGCCCCGAACAGTTCGACCTCTTGGAAGCCAGACTAACCGCCTTCGGGCAAAACCACCGATAAGCCTATGCAATTCACGACAGCCGCCGAAGCCGCAAAGCTCATCCGATCGCACAGCAGCGTCTACATCCAGGGCAGCACCTCGATTCCCGAAGTGCTGGTCCAAGCCATGACCGACCGTGCCGATGAACTCACCGACGTAAAGATCTACTCCGGATTCGCCGTCGGACGGGCCGATGCCCCCTATTGCAAGCCCGAATACAAAGATACGTTCCTCGCAAACAGCCTTTTCGTCGCCAACAACATCCGCCGCTGGCTGGCCGCAGGTTACGGACAGTCGATTCCGGCTTTTCTGGGAGAGATTCCGGGGCTTTTCCGCGACGGCACGCTGCCTGTCGATGTGGCGATCCTCAACCTTTCGCGCCCCAACGAGGAGGGTTACTGCTCGTTCGGCGTCTCGGCCGACCTGGCCGTTTCGGCCGTGGAGTGCGCAAAAACCGTCATCGCACAGGTCAATACGGCCATGCCGTTCTCTTACGGCGACGCCGTGATCCACCTTTCGCGCGTGGCGGCGGCCGTCGAGGTCGATGATCCGCTGGTCGAGGTTCCCTCGGCGACCCCCTCCGAAATCGAAAGCAGGATCGGCGGCTACATCGCCGAACTGATTCCCGACGGCGCTACGCTTCAGGTCGGCGTGGGCGGCATTCCCAACGCCGTGCTGGCGGCCCTCACAGACCACAAGCACCTCGGCCTGCACACCGAAGCGATGACCGACGGGGTCCTGCCGCTCCTGGAAAGCGGCGTAATCGACAATTCGCTGAAAAAGGTCATGCCCGGCACGACCGTCGCATCGCTGGCGCTCGGATCGCGGCGGCTGTACGACTATATGGATTACCGCAAAGACCTCGTGATGAAAGACGTGGCATGGACCAACGACCCGTTCCGCATCCGCGAAAACCCCCGCGTCATGGCGATCAACTCGGCCGTCGAGGTGGACCTCACGGGACAGGTATGCGCCGACTCGGTCGGCGAACGCATCATCTCGGGCGTGGGCGGCCAGCACGACTTCATGTACGGCGGTGCGCTCTCCGAGGGCGGCAAAACCTTCATCGCCATCCCCTCGACCACCCCGAAGGGCGAGTCGAAGATCAAAGCCCTGCTGACGCCCGGCGCGGGCGTCGTCACGACCCGCCACATGGTCCAGCACATCGTCACCGAATACGGCGTGGCGCACCTGAGGGGCCGCAACCTCGCCGAGCGCGCCCGGGCGCTGATCTCCGTAGCCCACCCTTCGGTGCGCGAAGAGCTGGAAAAAGCCGCCTGCGAACGCTTCGGCTATACGTTCCTGCGGATTAAATAAATGCAGGAAGACAGCAACAGTACAGGCCGCACGTTACATCTGCGGCCTGTATTGTGTTTAGCGGTGTCCCGTTGTGCAGTTTCCGGCCGGAAAACCGGGCAAAAACAAAATAAAAAGCGAACTTTGCCCGTTACCACACAAAAACTTGAAAATCTATGCACTGGAAATACCTCTTTTTCGACCTCGACGGCACGCTGACCGACCCGATGCAGGGCATAACCCGCTCGGTGCAGTACGCCCTGCGGCACTTCGGGATCGAAGTCGAAGACCTGACGACGCTCTGTCCCTTTATCGGACCGCCGCTGCGGGATTCGTTCCGCGAATTTTACGGCATGACCTCCGCCGAAGCGGACGAGGCGTCCGAAAAATACGGCGAATACTTCAGCCGTCAGGGAATCTTCGAAAACAAGCTTTACGAGGGAATCCCCGAACTGCTGTCCGGCCTGCAGGCGCAGGACGCGACACTGGCCATCGCCACCTCGAAACCCGACTTCCTGGCCGAACGGATCGCCCGGCATTTCGGTTTCCGCGACCATTTTTCGCTCATCTGCGGAGGAACGGCCTACGGTCCCTGCTCGACCAAAGCGGGTGTAATCCGCGAGACCCTCGCACAGCTGCACATCGACGATCCGTCGCAGGCCGTGATGATCGGCGACCGCCGGTTCGACATCGAGGGAGCCGAAGCCGCAGGCGTGGAGTCGATCGGCGTATTGTGGGGGTACGGCAGCCGCGAAGAGCTGGAAAAAGCAAATCCCGGTTACATCGCAGCCGACATCCCGGAACTGCGGCGAATATTGGGGTAACGCGCCGGGACAGGCGGCAGAAACACCGAAGTCTGGCATATTCGCCCACCGGCGGCCCACCGGCGTCAGCCACATGACGCTCGGCCGGCAAAAGGGCCGCGGCCAGCGGAGGGGTGAAAACAGTTATCGCGTTTCCCATCTTTCACCGGACACCCGCTCCTCCTGCGGCGCAAATTCTGCGCCGACAAACCGGAACGCCTGCCCCCTCCCGACAAACAAAAGACGCCCGCGGCAACCGCAGGCATCTTTTCTCTTATCCGCCAAACCCGATTCTTCGGCAGAACCGATCCCGAACCGGGTCCGAACTATTTTTCAAATTTCATTTCGTCCAGCAACCAGTCCGCCTCGGCATATTTGTCGATGATCCACATCACATAGCGGATATCGACGCAGACCGTACGCGCCAGATCGGGATGGAACCACACGTCGCCGGCCATCGACTCGCGGTTGCCGTCGAACGCCAGTCCGATCAGCCGTCCGCGGCCGTCAAGCACGGGGCTGCCCGAATTACCGCCCGTAATGTCGTTGTTAGTCAGAAAATTGACATAGAGCGTACCCTTTTCGCCCCAGCGTCCCCAATCCTTTGCGGCAATCAGCTGTTTCATGCGGTCATCGACCCGGAATTCGTAATCGTCGGGATTGTATTTCTCCATATAACCCGCAATCGTCGAGCGCGAATCGTAATGCACGCCGTCCGACGGATTCAGGGGTTCGACGCTGCCGTAGGTCAGGCGCATGGTCGAATTGGCATTGGGGTACTGTGCAATTCCTTCCGAAGCGCGGAAGTCGTAGAGCAGGCCGGCATAGCGGCTTTCGCCCTTGCCCACCTGTGCGCGGACCCGTTTTTCGGCCTTGTCCACGCCGCCCGTAAACTGCTGCACCCGCACCGACTCGGTAAGTCTGACCAGCGGATCGCGGCGCATCTCAGCAACCGAACGGCTCTGTTTGAAATAGGCGTCGTAACGGTCCGGATCACTGCAGAACGACGCATCGAACGCTTCGCGCGCCATCCGGTCGGCATCGCCGCCCGCCGCGTCGTACATCTCGTTCAACTGTTCGCCCCACATCTCGCGCGGCACATGCTTCGTGAAGTTCACGATCATCTTCGCCAGCAGGTCGCGGTCGGTCTCGACATCGTAGTTGCGGCGCAGGCGGCCGCTTCCGGCAACCACGCTCTGCGCATCTTCCGAGTCGATCTTCAGCGAATCCAGCTTCAGGCGGTCCAGCTTGCCGAGATACGACGACACGCGGTTGGCCACCAGCAGCGCCTCGCTCGGGCCGAGCCACGCTTCGCGGAAATAGTTGAGGTTGCGTTCGGCACCCCGGCGGCCCTCGTAACCGCGTTCAAGGTCGGCAAGCAGTCCGCCGTCTTCGGCCCTGCGCGCCGAATCGGCGTCGATCCAGCGCTGCAGGCGCTCCTCCTCAGCCTCACGAATCGACACCACGTCGAAACGGCGCAGGCACTTGTTCTCCCACTTGGCGTAATCGGCATAGTTGCTCAGCCCGAAATAGGAGTCGGAGTACTTCATGCGCACCTTCGGGTCGCGCTCCATATGGCGTTTGAGAATATCCATCCGGTCGTGACGGTTGGCCACGACGACGGGATTCTTGACACGCTGTTTCTCGGCCACGGCGAACGACGAAGCATAGCGGTTCGTACGCCCCGGAAAACCGATCACCATCGCAAAGTCGCCGTCGTGTACGCCGCCGGTCGCAATATGCAGTACGCGGCGGGGCTTGAGCGGCACGTTGTCAGCGGAATACTCCGCAGGACGTCCCTCGGCATCGGCATACACCCGGTAAAGCGTAAAATCGCCCTTGTGCTGGGGCCAGCCCCAGTTGTCGTGATCGCCGCCGAAAGCGCCCAGCGTAATGGGCGGGGTTCCGACCAGCCGCACGTCCTTATAGACGTCGTAATAGAACATCAGGTACATTTTTCCGCCCCACATCGAGTAGCACGACACTTCGTGGTCGGTCTGCGCGGCATAACGGTCCTCGATCTCCTTGTAAACGCGGCGCATGCCCATCACGCCCCATTTTCCTTCGGCCATCATGCCGCTGCGGATCGCCTCGACCTCCTCGGTCACATCGACCACCTTGCGCAGGAACCACACGGTCTTGTCGGCCACGGGAATCTCTTCCTCACGCGTACGCGCCCAAAAACCCGTTTCGAGGTAGTTGTGTTCGGGCGTCGAAAGGGCGCAGATGTCGCTGAACGCGACGTGGTGGTTAGTTATCATCAGCCCCTGGTCGGAGATCATGCTCCCCGTACCCATGCCGCCGTCCACGGCGACTACGGCGTCGGCAAGCGCCGAGGTCTGTTCGTTATAAATCTCCTTGTCCTTTATCTTCAGCCCTTTGGACTTCATCTGGGGGTAAATATCGCCCAGCCGGTTGATCAGCCACATGCCTTCGTCGGCCACGGCGGTCTGCATGCAGAGCAGCACGACGGCCAGACAGGCTATCCATCTTCTCATATCTTTCATCTTCATAAAACGGGAGGAAACCGTCAGCCGATCCCCTCCCGGTCATTTTATTCGGTTACGGTCTTGCCCGGATTGGTGAACTTCAGCCGCGGATCGGCCTCCTTGAAGGTTCCGTCGGCCATGCGGAGCGTCCACTTTTCGGCCTGGAAAATCTCCTTCCAGAGCTTCTCATCGTTCCACATCGACTTCACATAGTGAATACGCATGACGGGAGTCAGGTCGCGCAGCACGAAATCTACGGAGACAATGCCCTCCGAACACGAAAGAAAACTCTTGAAATAGGGGAACGCATTGCGGATCGGCATCTTCTCGATACCGGGGAACGTCATCTCATAGACAGCCTTCGGGAACTGTTCGTCGTCACCCCACTTCTCGATGTTGGCGATGAATTTACCCGCCTGTTTCTCCACATCGCGGAACATGATCTGCGCAAATTCCTCGCGCGAAACCTGTCCGGCGATCGCATAGCTCTTGAGTACGGTGTGCATCGGAATCACCTTTTCGCCCTCCTTGGCCGGAATCACCAGCTCTTCGGCGTCGATCGCCTCTTCGAACATCTTTTCGGTAATGCCGGCGGCGGGATCGGCGTAAACCGTCACATCCACGGGGCAGGCGAATTCGGAAGTAAAGCCGTACACGCCCTCGATCTTCTGCAGCACCATGCCGAAGTAGATCATATCCATCCTATCGTGGAGTCCCTCGACGCCGAGTTTCACCACGTCGAGCATCGGCACCTCTTCGCCCGGCATGGCGTACTTACGCAGCGTCGGGGCGAAAATCGCGGCCTGAATCTTCAGCGTGTCGGTCTTGGCGGGATCGAACAGCACCTCGATGCCATGACGGCGCACGAAAGTCTTCACGCCGTAAACGCCCGGCACGGCCTGCATCTTGGCCGAGAAAGCCTTCGACGAACCGAAGCACTTGATCGTCTGCAGGCCCTCCATTTCAAGAGTCTGCAGATTCTCGACCTGCTCGTAATCGCCCCATTTCTCGTCGATCGTTGGCAGTTCCATCGTGGAACCCATCCACACGGCGAGGAAGAAGAGTACGACGGCCAGCAGTCCCGGCACCCAGCGCAGCGAACGGCGGCCGTTGACCTGCAGGGCGTCCTTCGTGCAGGCGCCGATGCAGTTGCCGCAAAGCGTGCAATCGACATGCTTCACCTTCACGTAATCGTGGATCGGCAGCTGATAGGGACACTTTTTCTCGCAGAGACCGCAGTTGTTGCAGGAACGGATGTCGCGTTCGATATACATCAGCGGGAACGTACAGCTGCGCATCTTGACGATCTCGACGACATAGGCGGCCAGACATGCGCCGCCGATGGTCCAGACCCAGGCATTCGCAACGCCCAGCATGCTGAGAATCCAGCCGCCGAGGGCGGCGATGACGAACAGCAGCGTGAATTTGAAAATGTTGCTGACCGCTCCCAGCGGGCAGATATACCTGCACCAGAACATCTTCACCACGAAGCCGCCCAGCAGTAACAGCGTAAGGCTCGTGAGCGACATCCAGAGTACGATCTCGCCCTTGAATCCCGTGGCCACGGCATAGAACGGGTCGAGTTTCTTGCAGAACAGCTCGCTCGACGAAAGCGTAAAATAGAGAATCGTGAAGAGCAGCACGTATTTCACCACGCGCAGCAGTTTATCGGCGATGCTGCCCGACGGAACATCGACCTGCAGATGCAGTTTCTTTCCGGCGCGGCCCATCCATTCGCCGACGGTGCCCAGCGGACAGAGGTAGCCGCAGAAAAGTTTGCTGAACAGGATCACTCCCACGGCCAGTACGAGGCCCATCATAATCTGGAGCATCGACATCGAGCAGGCCAGCGAGTTGTTCACCAGATAGGTTCCGAAAGCCTGCAGTCCGCCGAAGGGGCAGTAAGCCTCGACATCGACGGATTTGTCAGTGAAGTTGGCCCAAAGCACCGTGCCCGCAATGGCGGCCAGTACGCCCCATTGCAGGATGTGCTTCAGGTAATTGGGTTTGCGTTTCATTTATTGTTTGTGTGTTGTGTGTGTTTGTGTTTGTCGGGGAGGGTTATTCCTTGTCCTTGATACAGCGGACGGGGGCGGCGCAGTAACCGCCTTGGTATGCGATCGTCATCCGGTTGTAACTCTTGTTGTAGGTTATCATACCGGCATAATACTGAATGTTCTTGATACCGCTGGTCGGGTCGTCGGCCGTATTGTAAGTGACCTTATAGCCGGTCGAACTGGGGAAATACCCCATGCCGAACGCAGAAGCATCAGCAGCCGAGACCGTCGCCATATAGGCCGGGGTCGCCGTAGCGCCCGCCGCATTGATATAACCGCAGCCTGCGATGTTAAATCCGTCTTTATTGAGCATAACGATCGAACCGCCGCTCTGCGTCTGTTCGAAATAGGGCGACGTCGGATCGGTGAGGTTACCGCTGCCGACACCCGCCAGTTTGAGCCATTCGGCCATCGTCGGAATATGCCATCCTTCGGGGCAAATACCCCGCGCCGCTTCATACTGGTCGAAATTGGCACCCGTCATGTCGCCGGTCATCCCCAGCATCACCGGATAGCTGTACAGCAGGCCGTTGCTTTCGACAAGCGACGGATCCGCCGCTTTCGACAGATTGCACGGATACCACACGCCGCTGCCGTCCTTTGGATCGCTCGATATGGTTTTGCCTTCGGGCACATAGCGCAGGTTTTCGGCCATCCATGTACGGCCGTCCTTCAGCGTCACGACCTCGTACTTTACGCCGCCCCATTCGACGGTCGGAACTTCGATCTCGCCTTCGCCGTCCGGCAGCAGGTCGTCGCCGTCCTCCCAGCCCGTGATCGGACCGGTGAACTTCACCTCGATATCGGCCGGCTGCACGTTGCACTCCATGCGGCGGTTTTCACCCGACTTGAAGTCTGCCGTGCCGAGCGTCTGCGTGCGTTTCTTGCCGTCGGCCGTGGTGACGGTAACCATCAGTTTGACACCGTTCTGCGGCACCAGAAGCGCATAGTAGACTTTGTTCGCAGTCGCCGTGTTGGCGATCAGGTCGGAAGCCTCCGCGTCCGCCTTGGCCGTAAAATCGCCCGTCGCGGGATCGAGTACGCCCGTCCCCACGGCGCCCTTGACGACGATACTCGTAATATCGAAACCCGATTCGTTCGTCACGTCGATAACGATGCGCGACATCTTGTGCTTGAAAGTCATCTGCGTGGACGATTTCGTAGGCTTGACGCCTGCTTTCATGCCCACGATCAGGTCGGAAGCCTTGTAGTTGTCGCCGCTCTGGTCCGCCTTGACCGAAAATTCCGCGGGAACAGCCCCGCCTTCCTGCCAGGGATAGTAGGCGAAGAGCGTCGAGGTCGCATTGACGTCCTCGTACCAGAGGAAACCCTCGGTCTTGAAATCGGTGCCGTCGAAAGTCATCAGTTTGTTCGACACGAAATCCTTGCCGTCGGCGGTCATCGTGACTGTCAGGCCGACCTTGTCGCCCAGTTCGAAATCGGTATCCGTGGCGCGCGTAGAGGCGGTCATGGCCGCCGGCGTCAGCGAAGGATTGCCGATCGTCGGGTTGATACGAAGCGTCCGGTCGCCCGGAACGCCGCCTTCGTTCTTCGAGCAGGAGGCCAGGCACACCGCCGCCGCTGCCGCGATCATCAAAATCTTTTTCATAGCTCTATCCGTTTAAATTAAAAATTATATCCCACACTCATCGTCGCCCGCACCCGGTTGGGCTGTGCGACGTATTGCAGATCGAACCCGTGTTCGTAGCGCGCGTACAGTTCGACATAGAACCGCTTGATGTTGCGCCGCACACCGAGTCCCGCCCCCAGCCGTTTGGCCGTCAGGTATTCGTTCTCATAGTTGTAATATCCGGTCAGTTGTCCGGGATATTCGCCCGGTTGTTCGCCGGAGGTTTCGAACTGCTTTTCACGTTCCTTGAAACCGCCCTGGCGGTAGTCCGCGGCAAGGGTCACTTCCCAGAACCCGAAGGCGCGGATCAGCTCGGCGTACACTTTCGTGAAGTGCAGCTTCTGTCCCTTGACATAGGGATACATCAGCGTCGATTCGCGGTTGAGCTGCGAATAGGCGACCCCGGCGCGCAGGTCCGTACAACGGTTCGCAAATTCGTACTCGCCGCCCAGGTCGAGTCCCTTGCGCCCGAAGGTGGGCGTCGAACCGTGAATGTAAGGCTTCGTCACGCCGTTGACGGTCTCCGTGGTGATGATGTTCTCGTCGGTGTGAAGCGACCGCCAGTCGAGGTTCAGCCGCACGAAATGCCTGCGCAGGCGGTTGCCGAGCGAAAGCGCGGCGTTCGCCGTCACCTGATGCGTCCCGAACTCATGCCAGATCATGCCGCGCTCGCCCGTCTCGCCCTGCCGGTTGCGATACGCGACGTCGGCATAGAGCGGGCCGTATTGCAGCTGCAGGCCCGCGCCCTGCGTATTCTCCCGGACGGGAAATCCCGTCACGCCGCTGGTCGTGAGGTGCATGTCGCTGCTCTCCCAAAGCTGCAGCGATCCGTAACCCAGGCCGCGGTCGAAGAACGCCTGATACGATTCGGGCGTGGAGCCGATCTCTTCGGCTTCGAGTTTTTCGCTGTTCGTGCCCACGATGTAGACCGCGCCTGCGGCGAAACGGCCCGCATGATACATCACGCCGGGCGAGAATTCGAAGTCGAGCCGCGTGTTCTTGTGACGCAGGTCCTTGCGCTTGGCATAGTTCTGCGCTTCGAACTCCACGCGCAGGCCGCCCGTCCAGCGCCTCCCCAGCACGGCCGAAACGCCGCCCGTGAAAGTGTAGTCCTCGCGGATTTTGCGTCCCGGCGTAAATTCGAGGATATCCACGGGATAATAGCCCGGTTCGGTGAACATCGAACCGCACATGTTGCGGCCGTCGAAATAGTCGTATC
>CAKVKI010000034.1 GCA_934754975.1 uncultured Alistipes sp.
TCGCCGTACAGCGCTCGGGCGAGCCGGGTAAAGACGCTTCGGAATTCTGGATCCGCGGCATCTCGACCTTCGGCGCCAACGCATCGGCACTGGTGCTGGTAGACGGCATCGAACGCGATTTCAACGAAATCAACGTCGAGGATATCGAATCGTTTTCCGTCCTCAAGGACGCTTCGGCAACAGCCATCTATGGTCAACGCGGTGCAAACGGCGTTATCCTGGTTACGACCAAGCGCGGACAAGCCGGAAAAGTAAACATTAATTTCAAAGCCGAATACGGCATTTCCGCCTCTGCTATCGAACGGGAATTCGTCGATGCGGAGACCTATGCGTCGCTGGCCAACGAAGCCCGCATGTCGCGCTATCAGGACCCTGTTTATGACGCAAGCGATCTGGAAATCATTAAATACAACCTCGACCCCGACCTCTACCCCAATGTCGACTGGCACGACGCATTATTGAAAAAAAGCACCTCGACGTTCAAGACTTCACTCAACATCAGCGGCGGCGGCTCGACTGCCCGCTACTATATTTCCGGTTCCTATTACAAACAGGGCGGACTTTTCAAGGACTCGCTGAAAGAGAACTACGATACGGATACAAACTACAAACGTTACAATTTCCGTATCAACACGGACATCAACATCACCAAGACCACGATTCTCGAAGCCGGGCTCGGCGGCTGGGTCGTCGATCAACACAAACCGGGCATGACCACCAAACCCGACGGCAATACCGACGATTTCTGGAAGTCGATCTCCTACATGACCCCGATCACCGTTCCCCTGCGCTATTCAAACGGCCAGCTGCCGACCTACGGTACGGACGGATACGGCATTTCGCCTTACGTACTTCTCAACCACACAGGTTATTACACATTCTGGGAAAACAAGGTGGAATCGAACATCGGACTGAAACAGGACCTGAGTTTTATCACGCAAGGACTGCATTTTACAGGCCGGTTCTCCTATGACGCCTACAACCGGCACAATCTGGGCCGTCTGAAAATGCCGGCTCTGTACAAGGCCGAACGAGTCCGCGACATGGAAGGCAATCTGATTACTTCGCGTATCATAGACGAAGAATCGCTCTGGCAAACATCGGACGTCTACGGCTCCCGACGCGCCTACGGCGAAGTGCAATTGGCATACGACCGAGCTTTCAACAAGCACCGGGTAGGCGGTCTGCTCTACTATTATATGCAGTCGTTTTCGGAAAACGATGTCGATGACAATGTCTTCAAATCGGTTCCACAGCGCAACATGGGCCTCTCCGGCCGCGTCACTTACGGTTACGACGACCGCTATCTGGTGGAATTCAACTTCGGCTATACGGGATCGGAAAATTTCGAGCCGAAGGAACGCTTCGGTTTCTTCCCTGCAATCGCCGCGGGCTGGGTGATCTCGAACGAAAAATTCGTCAAGAAACATATGCCGTGGCTTACCATGCTCAAAATCCGCTATTCATGGGGCCAAGTCGGCAACGACCGCATCGGCGGCGGAACACGTTTCCCCTATATCACCACGGTAACAGGCGGTAACAGCGTCAATTTCGGAAATATGGGGGCAAACAGGGCTGACGGCATACTCGTACAACTCATGGGTTCGCAGAACCTGACATGGGAAGTCACGACCAAACAGGATCTCGGTCTCGACCTGAAAATCGCCGATCGGTTCGATCTGACGGTGGATATTTTCCGCGACCACCGCGAAGACATCTTCATACGGCGCGGATTCCTTCCCGGCACAGTCGGCGCTCTATATATCCAAGATCAGGTAGACCAGCGTCCTTGGGGCAATGTAGGTTCCATGCGTTCGGAGGGTATCGACGGAAATTTCGGCTATACGCAGCGTATCGGCAAGGACTTTATCTTCACGCTCCGCGGCAACCTGACCTACGCCTACAACAAAATCCTGAAATACGATGAAGCGGCCAACGCGCTCTACTACCGTATGACACAGGGCTACAAATGGCAACAAAACCGCGGTCTGATCGCACTGGGCCTTTTCAAAGACGAAGCCGAAATCGCCAGCAGCCCGACCCAGTACGGACAGGAACTGATGCCAGGCGATATCAAATATAAGGATGTAAACGGCGACGGCGTCATCAACGACGACGACATCGTTCCGATCGGCAATACCCCCACCCCGGAACTTGTATACGGACTCGGATTAAGCGCCCAGTGGAAAGGCTTTGATTTCAGCGTATTGTTCCAGGGCACAGGCAAGATGGACTTCATTTTAGAGGGGTACTCCATGTTCCCGTTCATTGCAAACGACGCCGGCAATATCCTTTCGGCAGTAGCCAATCCCAAAAACCGCTGGATATCACGCGAGATTTCGGGAGACCCTGCTACAGAACGCCAGGACGCCATTTTCCCGCGGCTCTCGTACGGCCCACGCGAAAACAACACCAAGTGGTCTACCTGGTGGCTGCGCGACGGGCACTACCTTCGCCTGAAAAACCTCGAAGTGGGCTATACGCTCCCGAAAGCTTTCACCCGCAAATTCCGGGTCGAAAAAGCACGTATTTTCTTCCTCGGCTACAACCTCGCCTGCTGGTCGTCGTTCGACTGGTGGGACCCAGAAATGGGCAGCAAGGACGGCAACTCCTACCCGATCCAAAGAACCTATACATTCGGCGTGAACGTCAGCTTCTAACCTTAAGACCTCAGTTATTATGAAAAAAATAAGAAATATTCTGATTGTCGCATTTGCCGCATTAAGCATGATCCGGTGCGGGGACTTTCTCGACGTCCAGCAGTATGTGAAAGACATGCAGCAATACGACTCGATCTTCATCCGGGAAAATACCACAAAACAGTGGCTTTGGGAAGTATACAGTTCGCTGAGCAGCACTCCGTCGCTCTCGAACGGCGCCCTCTACTTCGCATCCGATGAAGCGATCTACAACGACGCGACCGCTTCTTGCGAACTCTACCAGAACGGCCAGTACTCATCGACTAATCAGATTTGGGAAGACCGCTATAATGCGATGTATGTCGGAATTCGTACGGCTTCGATTTTCATCCATAACGTTTATCGCTGCGTGGAAGTCTCCTCGTCCGAAAGAGAACGCATGGAGGGCGAAGCCCGCTTCCTGCGCGCTTACTTCTATTTCACGCTGATGCGTCAATACGGACCAGTCCCGATCGTTCCCGACGAAGGGCAGGATATCTCGCTCGATTACGACGAGCTGGCACTGCCGCGCGCTTCGATCGACGAACTGGTCGATTTCATGCTCTCCGATCTGGAACGCGCAGCCCGCATCCTGCCCTCGGAATACGCTTCGACATGGGTCGGACGCGCCACGCAGGGCGCCGCATTAGCCCTGCGGGCCAAGATACTGCTCTATGCCGCCTCGCCTCTTTTCAACGGCAATACGGACCTGTTCAACGTCAAGGACAACGAAGGCCGCAACCTGATTCCCCAGGAAAAGGACATCCGCAAATGGGCGCGGGCGGCGGCAGCGGCCAGAGAGGTGATCGAGATGGGAATTTACGAACTGATAACGGTAAGGGCGACCGCGACAACGGTTCCTCTGGCGCCGAATGTCCCCACAGCGGCATTCCCCGAGGGAGCCGGAGAAATCGACCCTTTCGAATCCTATGCGCAGCTCTTCAACGGAGAAACCCCCGTAACGCTCAACAACGAATTTATCTTTATGCGACAAAGCGGAGCGGACGTTAATTCGTTCGTCTACAAGACATTCCCTTATTCGCATAACGGCACCAACAATATGGCGGCCACGCTCAAACAAGTCAATGCCTATTACATGCGGGACGGTCGGGACAAAGATCAGGCAAGTGCCGAATACCCCTATTACACTTCGGGATTCACGACCGGAGATACCAACGATCCGTTCGTTCCGACCGACTGCCACCGGATGTGGCTCAACCGCGAACCGCGCTTCTATGCTTCGATCGCTTACAACGGCTGCATCTGGGAAAACGGCACTGCCGACCAGAGATACCAGAATTTCCGCTGCAACTACTACCGTGCGGGCCAAGACGGGAAACAGTTGTCGCGCCCCTACAACTTCCCGCCCACAGGTATCGGCATCAAGAAATATTACGATCCCGACGACTCGTGGGACGAAGGCGGCCGTAGGACATACAAACCGCATCCTGAGATCCGCTATGCCGACGTGCTGTTATGGTATGCCGAAGCGTTGAACGAACTTCCCGACGGCGAAGTATACGAATTTAACCATGTAATTTACGACGAACCGTTCACCGTAAAACGCGACGTGGACGAAATCAGGAAAGCATTCCGCCAAGTGCGTTTCCGCGCAGGACTGCCCGATCTTGCGGATGCGGAATACAGGTCGCCCGACACCTTCCGCGACAAACTCAAACGCGAACGCCAGATCGAACTCTTCATGGAGGGTTCACGTTATTTCGACCTCCGCCGCTGGAAAGACGCTGCGACGGAAGAAAACGAAGCTGTAATGGGCATGAACGTCGACATGAAAGGTTCCGGCACGCAGAAAGAACGATTCTATGAAACCACGCCGACGCAGATCACCAAAGTATTCATGAATAAGATGTATCTCTGGCCGTTCACCGACAACGAACTGAAACGCAACACCAAACTGACCCAGAATCCGGGCTGGTAGCAAACACAAAACGAACACGAACTATGAAAAAAGCTATCATATTCCTGCTTGCCGCAACTGCATTTTTCACGGCCTGCAACAACAATAAGCTTGACGACGAGCTGTTCATCAAACACGTGCTGATCAACCAGAACGGCTTCCGCGAGTACGATCTCAACTATGTGGATGCAAATGTCAGGGACACGCTCATCACCGTTGCCGTAAACGGCTCGTCGAAACTCGACCGCGACGTCAGGGTCGACCTGGCGATCAACCCCGACACCCTCGAAGGATACAACTGGGAGAAATACCGCAACGACCGCAGTCTCTACTACGAACTGCTGCCCGAAGAGTGCTACTCTTTCAACGGGCAGGGCGTCATCATCAAAGCCGGAACGGAATACACCGACGTTCCGATCAGTTTCAACCTCGACAAGATCGACAAGGATAAGAATTTCGTTCTTCCGATCTCGATCGTCTCGACCTCGGAATACAGGATCGGAGAGCCGAAATACAGTACTGTCCTGATGAACGTCATCCTCTCGAACGCCTATACGGGCACCTATTCGCTGTCGGGCACGATCCGGGAAGTCGCTACGGGCGATTTCATCGACGTCCGCATGACCCGTACGCTGCGCGTAGTCGATCCGTCCACCGTATCGCTCTACGCAGGCAACACTTCCGAACGCGTCTCCAACCGGGAAAATTACCGGATGAATATGACCGTAAACGCAGACTCCACACTCACCTTTACGCCGCTGCATCCCGACATCATGGAGATAAACCGCGACGAACCGAACCTCGACCCGAAGAATCCGCGGAACAAAATCCTCGTGGAACGAACCGTAGACGTGCAGAATTCGCACAAATCGTATATTGTCACGACATTCTACATGTACTACAACTATACCGACAAGACCGACCCGGCCGATCCCGTCGAAATGCGCTGGGAAGGCACCTGCTCCCGGACGAAAACGGTATTTACGAAATAACGGCATCTCGGTACAAAACCTATGGAGCGGACTTGTTCTCCTCCATAGGTTTTATTAATTTTGTAACAGGCATCTTGCCTGTCATCCAAACGGACAAACATAAAAAATGACCAAATCACCCCGCAGTCTGCTATTCGGGATCGCCAGCCTCTTCGTGCTGACGGCCCATGCTCAGGAATATCCTTTCCGCAACCCCGACCTTCCGATCGCCGACCGGGTGCAGGACCTCATCTCGCGGCTGACCCTCGAAGAGAAAGCCGCCCAGATGCAGAACCTCACGCCCGCGGTCGAACGGCTCGGAATTCCGGCCTACAACTGGTGGAACGAATGTCTGCACGGTGTCGGACGCTCGTGGGACAAGGTGACCGTCTTTCCGCAGGCGATAGCGATGGCCGCGACATTCGACCCCGAAGCGCTACGGCGGATGGGCAGCATCACCTCGACCGAAGCGCGCGCCATCTACAACGAAGCCAACCGCACGGGCAAAGGCGGCATCCAATACAAGGGCCTTACGTTCTGGACCCCGAACATCAACATTTTCCGCGACCCGCGCTGGGGACGGGGACAGGAGACCTACGGCGAAGACCCCTACCTGACCGGACTGCTGGGCAAAGCCATCGTAGAGGGACTGCAGGGCGACGATCCGGTTCTGCTGAAGACTTCGGCCTGCGCCAAGCACTATGCCGTCCACAGCGGCCCCGAGCCTTCGCGCCATGTCTTCGACGCCGACGTGAGCGACTACGATCTGTGGGACACCTACCTGCCCGCATTCCGCGACCTGATCGTCGAGGGGCGGGTAAGCGCCGTGATGGGAGCCTATAACCGGTTCCGCGGACAGCCGTGCTGCGCCAGCGACCTGCTGATGCAGGACATTCTGCGCGGCGACTGGGAATTCACGGGCTACGTCACCTCGGACTGCGGGGCGATCGACGATTTCTTCAAAAATCACAAGACCCATCCGGACGGAGCGTCGGCCGCGGCGGACGCCGTGATCCACACGACCGATCTGGACTGCGGCGAAATCTTCGCCTGCCTGCCCGAAGCGGTCGAGCGGGGGCTTATCTCCGAAGCCGTGATCGACGAATCGCTCGCACGGCTGCTGACGATCCGGTTCCGGCTCGGCGCATTCGATCCGCAGGAGCGCGATCCTTACGCCACGCTCCCCTATTCGGTGCTGGAAGCCGATTCGCACAAGGCCCATGCTCTGAAGATGGCGCACGAATCCATGGTGCTGCTCAAGAACAACGGACTGCTTCCGCTGCGCCACAACCTGCGCCGCATCGCCGTACTCGGCCCTAATGCCGATTCGCCCGAAGTCCAGCTGGGCAACTACAACGGAGTTCCGTCGGAGATCGTTACGCCGCTGAAAGGCATACAGGCAAAAACAGGCGCCGAAATCATCTACCTGCGCGCTTCGGATTACACCACGCCGGAAGCCGGGGCCGATGAAATACGCAAAGCCGTCGAAGGCGCCGACCTCGTGATTTATGTCGGCGGCATCTCGCCCCGGCTGGAAGGCGAGGAGGGCGACGCAGGGCGTGAAAAACTCGACGGATTCCTCGGCGGCGACCGCACGAGCATCATGCTTCCCAAGGTCCAGACACAGGTAATGCAGCAGGTGAAACAGGCCGGACTTCCGCTCGTCTTCGTTTCGATGTCGGGCAGTGCGGTGGCTTTCCCGTGGGAAGCCGAAAACGCCGACGCGATCCTGCAGGCATGGTACGGCGGACAGGCCACCGGAACGGCCGTAGCCGACATCCTGTGGGGCGACTGCAATCCGTCAGGACGGCTTCCGGTCACGTTCTACGCCGGCGACGACCAACTGCCCGATTTCAACGATTACTCGATGGAAGGCCGCACTTACCGCTATTTCGAAGGACAACCGCTCTATCCGTTCGGCTACGGACTCAGCTACACGACCTTCGCATACGACACTCCGGCATGCGCCGTCAAAACCGCCGGCACCGGAGAATCCGTGAAAGTAACAGCCCGCGTCCGCAATACGGGCGCCGTAGCCGGAGACGAAGTGGTGCAGCTTTACGTCAACCACCCCGACGCCCCGGAACCCAAACCGCTCCGTGCGCTGAAAGGCGTAAAACGCGTTCACCTGCAGCCGGGCGAAGAACAGCTCGTCGAGTTCACCCTCACACCCCGGGATCTTGGGCTGGTCGGCGAAGACGGCGCCACCGCCTGCAACCCGGGACGTATCTCATTCTATATCGGCGGCTCCCAGCCCGTCTCCGAGGCGGACCGGCGACAACACTCCGCAGAAATACGCGTCAAGGGCCCCCGCAGGGTGCTGGCCAGGTAACCGGCCCGAAACAAAAGCGGGTTCCTTTCGAGGAACCCGCTTCTATTTCAGATTATTCGTCAGCCATCACGGCCGTAAGTTCTTCCTCCGGATATTCGGTTCTCGATTTGGCCTGGTGCGCACGGCGGTACTCCAACGGCGAAAGTCCCGACATCTCCTTGAATTTATGGTTGAAGTGCGAGATGTTGCGGAACCCCGATTCATAGGCTACCTGTATGATGCTGAAGTCGGAATTGACAAGCAGTTTGTATGCGAAGTCGATGCGGATTTCCAGCAGGCAGTTGAAAATACTGCGTCCGGTCGATTGCTTGAAATTCCGGCACAGCGCCGTGGGATTCTGCCCGGCGTACCCGGCCACCTGTCCGAGCGTTATGGCCTCCTTGAAATTGTTGGACATGTATTGATAAGCCCGGTAAACCGGCAGGTTGTGCAGGTCTTTGACCCGATTATAATCCACCTCGGCAATCGACAGGTAGGAAAAATCGGGAGTCTGGCTCAGTACGCCCAGAATACGGTAAAGTTCCATCAGGCGCTTCAGGCCGTCCAGCCGTTCGAAATCCGACAGGCGGGTGCGGATGCGCTCCAGCACCTCGTCGTTGTGAAAAAGCAGGCCGCGGGAACTTTCGTCCAGCAGGCGGGCGATCGGCCCGAACTCGGGCATGGTGCGGAAATCGGACGGGAAGATGTTCAGGTTGAACTGGATAACTTCGGAACAGCAATACAGGTCGTTGTTCTCATAATACATCCGGTCGCTGAGGTGGAAATGGGGCACGTTCGATCCGATGAAGACGATATCGCCCGGAGAGAATTCGCTGACGCCATTGCCGACGAAACGTTTGCCGACACCCTCCGTAATGGCGACCAGCTCGTATTCCGGATGATAATGCCAGTCCGGCGGGAAGTGTTTGAATATAAAATTCTTCTTCGTAAACGACGATCCGGATGCCGGAATAATGGTTTCGTAAAGCATAATCTTATATTATTATCGAAAGAATGGCCCTTAGTGCAAATATAGCACAATTATTTGCAAATTCCACGGTAGACAGCAGACTTTTTAGCATTTATATTTGTATAACTAATTCGCTCCATAATTTATATATTAACGACATGACCAAACGAGAAGTAATCAAGTGCGTCCTCGACGGTAAAAAGCCGCCTTACGTTCCTTGGTCTTTCAAATTCACCAAAGAGCCGAAAGAGGCCCTCATGCAGTACTACCGCACGGACGACCTCGACCCGGTACTGGGCAATCATATTTTACAGCTGGGAAGCGACATCGGCTTCTTCGAAGATCTGGGCGGCGACTATGTCCGCGACGTCTTCAGCGTGGTGTGGGATCGCAGCGTGGACAAGGATATCGGCGACGTGAAGGGCTGCATACTCGAAAATCCCACGCTCGAAGGCTACACCTTCCCCGATCCGCTCGACCCGCGCTTCTTCGCCGACATCGAAAGCGAAATCAGCAAAAAGCCCGACATGTTCCGGGTGTTTCAGATCGGATTCTCGCTCTACGAACGGGCATGGACGCTGCGGGGCATCGAAAACCTGCTGATGGATTTCTACATCAATCCCCAGTTCGTAAACCAGCTGCTCGACGCGATCTGCGACTACAACCTGCGCCAGATAGACAAAGCCCTCGAATACGACATCGACGCGGTTTACTTCGGCGACGACTGGGGACAGCAGATCGGCCTGATTATGGGTTACGACCTCTGGAAAGAGTTTATCTATCCCCGCCTGCAGCGCATGTACGGACGCGTCCGTCAGGCCGGGAAATACGTGATGATACACAGCTGCGGCGACGTGGACGAACTCTTCGACGACCTGATCTCGATCGGTCTCAACTGTTTCAACCCCTTTCAGCCCGAAGTGATGGACGTGGACGAACTGCTCATCCGCTACCGGGGGCGGCTGGCTTTCCACGGCGGGCTGTCGATGCAGAAAACCCTGCCCTTCGGCACCAGGGAGGAGGTAGCCGGGGAATCCCGCCACCTGCTCGAACTGGGCCGCGACGGCGGCTACATCTTTTCGCCCTCACACTCGGTCGAAAGCGACACGTCGCTCGAAAACATGCTCACATTCATAGACATAGCCAACGCACAATTAAAATAACCTACGACCATGGAAGATATGAACCAAATTTCGCAGGCGATCGTCGATGGGAAACTCGAACTTGCACAGGAAATGGTCGGCAAAGCGATCGAATCCGGCATGGACGCCCAGACGATTATCAACGATTACCTGACCGCCGGCATGGCCGAGATCGGCCAGCGGTTCCAGGACCGCAAAGCATTCGTCCCCAACCTGCTGATGTCCGCACGCGCGATGAAAGGCGCACTGGAAGTACTCAAGCCCCACATGAGCGGCAGGGTCGAATCGCACGTCGGAACCGTGGTGATCGGCACCGTCAAAGGCGACCTGCACGACATCGGCAAAAACCTCGTAGCTTCGATGTTCGAGGGCTGCGGCTTCAAAGTCGTAAACCTGGGCATCGACGTGTCGAGCGAAAAGTTCGTGAAAGCCGTCGAGGAGTACAATGCCGACATACTCTGCCTTTCGGCCCTGCTTACGACCACGATGAACTACATGCGCAACGTCGTCACGGAGCTGGCCAAGGCCGGACTGCGCGACAAGGTGAAGGTCATGGTGGGCGGAGCGCCCGTCAATGCGGCGTTCGCCGCGCAGATCGGCGCCGACCTCTACACCTCGAACGCCAATGCCGCCGTCACGGGCGCCAAACAACTGCTCAACATCGCCTGAATCCAACGACGCACACCATGCGAACCCGGCAAATAGACATCGACTATAAGGACCTCGCGATCGACCGGCAGGAGATCTACCGCGCCATGGGCTACGGCGACGGAACGCCCGAACCCGAGATACTCGCCATGCTCGACGAGGTACTCGCCAAAACGCAGCGCATCTGCAAACCCCGCATCCTCTACCGGATCTGCAACGGGCAGGTGCTGACGCCGCTGCATATCGAAGTCGGCGGCGTGAATTTCCGGCCCGGCAAAATCATTACCGACAGCCTGGCGGGCGCGGAGCTGTTCTGCCTGTTCGTGGCCACGGCCGGACGCGAATTCGAGGAGTTCCGCCGCACCTACAAGGAGTCGGGCGACTGCGTCCGGGAATTCATCGCCGACTCCGTGGGCAGCGTGCTGGCCGAAGCCTGCGTCGCCGACCTCGAACATCGGCTGGACTGCGACCTGGACGTACCGCACACACTCCCCTACAGTCCGGGCTACTGCGGCTGGAGGATCACCGAACAGCACCTGCTCTTCGGAATGCTCCCGGACCGGCCGTGCGGCATCGAACTGACCGAAAGTTCGCTGATGTATCCGATCAAGTCGGTCAGCGGAATCATCGGCATCGGCAGCCGGGTCGAACGCAAAGCGTACGGCTGTACGATCTGCCGCAACACCACATGCTACAAACGCAGGATTTCCTGACAAACCCTAAAATACGATCCGAACATGAAAACACTCGATATGAAAGCCTGGACCGAACAGGCCCGAAGCGGCCGGCGTCGTCTGGCGATTCCGATCATGACCCATCCGGGCATCGAACTGTGCGGTTACACGGTGCGCGACGCCGTCACCGACGGCGAAGTGCATGCCCGCGCCATTCTGGCGCTCAACGACCGCTATCCGGCCGACGCCTGTTCGGTCATCATGGACCTGACGGTCGAAGCGGAAGCCTTCGGCGCACACATCGTCTTTCCGGAGAATGAAGTCCCGAGCGTCACCGACGCTTTGGTACACGACTTGGCGGAGATCGAGGCGCTGGAGATTCCGACGCCTGAAGCCGGCCGTGTCCCGCAGTACCTCAAAGCCAACCGCATCGTCGCCGAAGCCCTCGGCGACAAGCCCCTGTTCGCGGGCTGTATCGGGCCGTTCTCGCTGGCCGGACGGCTTTTCGGCATGACCGAACTGATGATGGCCATCTTTACAGAGCCTGAAACGATTCAGCTGCTGCTGGAAAAATGCACACAGTTCATCGGCGATTACTGCATGGCACTCAAAAAGAGCGGTGCGCAGGGCGTCGTGATTGCGGAACCCGCCGCCGGACTCGTTTCCAACGAGGATTGCAGCCTTTACTCCTCCCTATACGTGCGCCGGATCGTAGAGTTGGTTCAGGACGACCATTTTCTGGTCGTGCTGCACAACTGCGGCAATACGGGGCACTGCACCGAAGCCATGGTCGAGACCGGTTCGGCCGGTTACCACTTCGGCAATCAGGCCGGGATGGTCGCGGCGCTGGAAACATGTCCCGCAGATGCGCTGGTCATGGGTAACATCGACCCCGTAGGGTTGTTCAAGCAGGCATCCCCCGAAGAGATGTACCGCGCGACGCACGAATTGCTGGACGCCACAGCGGCATATCCGAACTTCATCCTTTCGTCGGGCTGCGACGTGCCGCCCGAAACGCCCCATGCCAATATCGACACCTTCTACAAAGCGCTGACCGAATACAATAAAACTTCAAACCGATACCGATGAAAAAGACCACCTTCCTATTCGCAGCCGTACTGGCGGTTCTGACGATTTGCGCGACCGGCGCAAACGCTTCGGAACGCTGGACCAAAGCGCAGGCGCAGGCCTGGGGCGAAGCCAATCCCTGGTTCTGCGGCTTCAACTACATTCCCGCAAATGCCATCAACTATACGGCCATGTGGGACAAGACGAGCTTCTCGCCTGAAGTAATGGACCGCGAACTCGCACTGGCCGAAGAGACGGGGCTGAACTGCGCCCGCGTCGTGCTTCAGTACGCCGTCTATGCCGAAAATCCGAAGCACTTCATCAAGGCGTTCGACAAATTCCTGGAAATCTGCGACAAACACCACATCAAGGCGATGCCGATCTTCTTCGACGACTGCGTGTTCGGCGCCAACGCCGATCCCGTGACCGGACCGCAGCCCGAACCGCTCAGAGGCTGGTACGCCTGGGCCTGGTCGCCCTCGCCCGGTCATACGATGGTCATCGATGAGCGCACGCATCCCCTGCTCGAAACCTATGTCAAGGAGATCATGACCCGCTTCGGCCAGGACGACCGCATCTTCGTCTGGGACCTCTACAACGAGCCTACCAACAGCGGATTGGGCGACCGCAGCCTGCCGCTGCTGAAAAGCGTCGTGAAGTGGGCGCGCGAGGTCGATGTCAAACAGCCGATCACTGTCGGCGTGTGGTGCGGCAACGAGGGGCTGAACCGCTTCTGTCTCGACAACTCGGACATAGTCAGCTTCCACTGCTACGCCGATGCGAACCACACGCGCAACACGTGCCGCGAGCTGAAAAAGGAGGGGCGTCCGGTGATCTGCACCGAATGGATGAACCGGCCCGCGGCATCGACGATTCCGACCGTGCTGCCCGTCTTCGCAGAAGAAAAGGTAGGCTGCATGATGTGGGGATTGGTGAACGGCAAGACGCAGACCGACCTCCCGTGGGGCCACCGTCCCGAACACGGCGAGTACAAAGGGCCGTGGCAGCACGACATTTACCACGGCGACTTCTCGCCTTACGATCAGGCCGAAATAGACCTGCTGAAAAAATACTGCAAATAATATTCCGACCCGCAAGACAATGAAAACAAAACTTTTAGCACTGCTTTCCCTGGGAGCGGCGGGCCTTTCCCCGGCCGCAACGGCGCAGGAAATTCCCCTGACGCGCATCGATATCGACGTTGCGCAGGAAAAAGCCGAAATCGCCCCGACGATGTACGGCGTATTCTTCGAAGACATCAACCGCTCAGCCGACGGCGGCATCTACGCCGAACTGATTTTCAACCGCGGCTTCGAGGAGGCTAACCTCCCGTCGGGCTGTACCTACAATCCCGGCGACAAGCGCGTTTACGCGCCCCATAAATCGGTCTATTCCTCGCCCGAACACCTGCGGAGCTGGAGCATTCCGTGGAATATCGAGGATAAACATCCGGGCTGGACGGTCGAATGTCCGGCCGACGGCGAATACTCGGTCCGCATCGGCGACACCGACCATCTGGACGTCGAAGCATCGAAGGCCATGTACCTGACTATCGACCGCCATGCAGCCCCGTTCCGGCTGGTGAACAGCGGTTTCTACGGACTGGCCGTCGAAGCGGGCAAAAAATACGACCTGCGGTTTTACATCAAGGCCGCGCCCGGCTACAAGGGCGGCGTGACGGCGGAAATCCTCACGGCACAGAATGAGGTCATCGCCTCGAAGCGTTTCACGCTCAAGGGCGACGGAGAGTGGAAATACTTCGAAGCCGTCATGAAGCCTTCGCAGACTATGAACGACGGCCGGTTCGCCCTGCGTTTCGACTCGGCGGGCGCGCTGGAGATCGACTACGTGTCGCTCTTCCCGCAGGAGACCTTCCGCAACCGGCCCAACGGCCTGCGCAGGGACGTGGCCCAGTTCGTCGCCGACCTCAAACCGGCCTTCATGCGCTGGCCCGGCGGCTGTATCGTCGAGGGGCTGACGATGGAGAACCGCGTGAACTGGAAAAACACCATCGGCAAACCCGAACTCCGCAAGGGTGAATACAACCTCTGGGGCTACCACTCGACCAACGGCTTCGGCTACCACGAATTCCTGCAGTACTGCGAAGACATGGGCGCGAAGGCGATGTTCGTCTGCAACGCCGGCATGTCGTGCGACGGCCGCAACGGCGACTATTACGACGATGACGAAGTCGAGGCGCTGATACAGGATGCACTCGACGCCATCGAGTACGCCACGGGCGACGCCAAGGCTACCAAATGGGGCGCCGAGCGCGCAAAGAACGGACATCCCGCACCTTTCACGCTCGATTATATCGAAGTGGGCAACGAGAACCACAGCGCCATGTACGCCAAATACTACAACCGCTTCTACAAACGTATCCGCGAAGCGTACCCCGA
>CAKVKI010000035.1 GCA_934754975.1 uncultured Alistipes sp.
CGGCACCGTAGCTTAATTGAATAGAGCATCTGACTACGGATCAGAAGGTTACAGGTTTGAGTCCTGTCGGTGTCACTAGGAAAGAGAGTCCAAAAGGCTCTCTTTCTTGCATTTAAGCAGCTGCAGAAAAATGCGGCTGCTTTTTTTGACTCCGGTTTAAAGCGGTTTCTGCATCGAAATCAGGCATTTGTTTAAACCGGTGTGTAAACCGGAATCGGTTATTCCCACTCCCTCTCCCCTAAGTATTCATGCAACCCGAAGCAGGATCGGCACATAGGTCAGGCAGTCATGCCGTATGGCACCTATATTTATTATCCCGACCGCTATCGAAAACAAGTATGCATCTCATACACGAAATAACCGAACGGCAGGTCCAGCCGCAGCACACAAGACCGCAGCGCGGTTTCCGGTTTTATTTTTGCATACCTATTAAAAGACAAGAGCATTTTCATGCTCCCGAAAATAATTTTCCACTGGAAATTTGTTTTATTGGAAAATAAATCATATCTTTGTAGCGTTATTAAGGGAAGAAGAGATAAAAAACCATACGGACTATGAAGAGACTAATAGTGACGGCCGCCTGCATACTGACGTTCGCAGCCGGGGCCAACGGCCAGACCGACAACAAGAATAACAACACAAAACAAACAAATACCATGAAAACGATCGCATTGACCAAGGCTGACTTTCTGGCGAAGGTCGCCAATTACGAAAACAATCCCACCGAGTGGAAATACCTCGGCGACAAACCCGCCCTCGTCGATTTCTATGCTTCGTGGTGCGGCCCCTGCAAAGCCCTCGCACCCGTGCTGGAGGAACTTGCGGCGGAATACGGCGACAGCATCCATATCTACAAGATAAACACCGAAGAGGAGCAGGAACTGGCAGCCGCATTCGGCATCCGTTCGATTCCGACGCTGCTGTTCATCCCCAAGGAGGGCAAGCCCCAGATCGCACAGGGCGCCCTGCCCAAAGCTTCGCTGAAAGAGGCAATCGACAAGGTGCTGCTCAACAAATAAGCGGGCTATGGCACTTACGATCGACGAACTGCGCTGTCCCCAGGACCACCGCTGTCCGCTGATTCCGATCTGCCCCGCCGGGGCGATTTCACAACAGGGACACGGACTTCCGGCAATCGACCCGGAAAAGTGTATCGAATGTGGAAAATGTATCAGGCACTGCGGCAGGCAGGCTGTTCACAAAAAGCCGGAATATGGACAAACTGTGTAAAATACGCGACCTGCAGCGGGCCGTACACCAATTCGAAGCGAATCTGGAACGGCTGCACGGAATCTGCCTGAACGAAGGCATGGCCCTGTGCAGTCTCTCGAAGGCCGGCAGGCTCTCCTGCGGGGAGTTGAGCGACCTGCTGGGACTGACCCCTTCGAACATGTCGAAGGTGCTCCGTTCGGTCGAAGAAAAGGAATTCGTAAGCCGGGAACTCGGAACCGCAGACAAACGCCAGATGTATTTTTCGCTGACCGACCGGGGGCGGAAACTGCTGGCTTCGATCGACTGCAAAAAGATCGAAACGCCCGATCTGCTCACCGCCCTGCTTCAAAAGTAACTGACGCATCAAACGACAACCCCGTCCGGAATCCGGACGGGGTTGCTTATTTTACGGTGCAAAGGTTTTTATTTCATAAAAGCTTTCACGACCATAATTTCGCGGCCCGAGGTATTGACGATCCGGTAGGAGCCGGCCGCGGCCGACACCACGAACGTCTCGGCATAGCTGATCGGGAAGCTGTCGCCGCCGGCCGTCTCGATGCGGGCGCTCTCGCCCTCGACCAGGTTCAGTACATGGCATTTTCCTTCGGTCTGCACCTCCACCGAGGTGTTGAGCTTGTAGCGGTGTACGTCGTAGGAGTGGTTGCGGTGCGTCGGCAGGTGCCAGAGTTCCCAGTCGGCGCCCTTTTCGAGCAGTTCGGGATGGGCGATCAATTCGCGTTTCACCGTTTCGCCCTTGCGGTCGAAGCAGAGGTTCTCCATCGCCCGGCGGATATTCAGCGGACGGGGTTTGCCGTCGAGGTCCAGCGCCAGCCAATCGTACATCTTGAACGTGAAGATGTAGGGCGTGGTGCTGATCTCCAGCACGAGGTTATTGCGGCCCGAGCTGTGAAGCGTTCCCGGAGGCATCAGGAACAGGCCGTGTTTGGCCGACGGCTCCGCATTGACGTACTTGTCCACATCGAGCGCCGTCCCCTTCTCGAAACTTTCGGTCAGGGCCTGTTCGAACTTCTCGGGAACGATATCCTCCTTGAAGCCGAGATACACGACCGAATCCGGCGCCGTGTCGAGGATGTAATAGGTCTCCTCCTGCGTCAGCACCTCGCCGAAATTCTTGCGGATATACTCGCGCTGCGGATGGCACTGGATCGAGAGGTTGCCGCCGTCGAAGTTGTCGAGGTAGTCCATACGGATCGGGAACTCGTCGCCGTAAAGTCCGTAGCACTCCTTTCCCACGACCTGCTCGCCGGCCTGGAACATCACCGTATCGAAAGAAACTTCGAGCATCCGCTCACCGCTTCGGAAGATCAGTCCGTTTTCGGGCACGATCAGTTCGAACGACCATGCATAGTTGGGCACGTCGTGCGGCAGGGCTTCGATGTGATTGCGGATCCACTGCCCTCCCCAGGCTCCGGGTTCGAACCACGGACGCACACGGAATCCGTTGCCGGCCAAGCGGTCCAGTCCGCGGCGCAGATCAGTACCTTCGGTCCAGGTGATCTCCGTCTCGCGCTGGCCGTCGATCATCACGTCGATTTTCGGCAGCAGGGCCTTCTTATGACGGTTGAGTACCACCCAATCTACGAAATAGAAGCGTTTGTACATCTTCTTCGGCGCATCGGCCGCAGCGGCTCCCAGATTCGTGATGCTGCCCGCACGCGAGCGGAACTGAATCTCGTTTTTCGGAATGTCGATATAGAGCAGCAGGCCGTCCCAGCCGGCAAGCGAAGCGCCGATGCCGATCAGAATGTTCATCTGAGCAGCGTCGTCCGGACGGATTCGGTCCAGCTTTTCCCGGTCGAAGAACTCTTCGAGCCGGAGCGGAGTCCGGAATCCGAAGATCGGATCGTCGCCCCCCAGATAGGGTTCGATCAGGCGGTCGATCTCGGCAGGCTCCTTCATGGCCGCACCCGTGTTCCACCATACGGGGCGGATGCCGAGCGTTTCAAGGGCCTTGTTCAGTTCACGGCTGAAAATATCGAAACGTATGCCGACGTAACCGTCGATAATCACCCGTTTCGATCCGGCGATCCGGCGGGCCAGCGACAAATAATCGCAAAAGATTTTCTCCTCGCCCAGATCGTGCGCCGGATAGATGTCGTATTGGTCTACGCCTGTCTCCGGCTTCTCGACGGGAAGCACAAACTGTGTGGTTTTTCTTAAAAGAGTCATATCAAAAATTATAAAAATAACGAAGCTGCACCAATCATGGCCGCATGGTCGAGCAGGGCCGAAGTACGGACCGCGGCATGAATTCCGTCTGCGGTGAAACGCCGCTCCAAAGCCGGACCGAAAAGCGGATAAGCCCGTGAAATATTCCCTCCGAGTACCAATACGTCCGCATTGAAACGGGCAAGGACCGGAGCTGCGAACTGCGCCAGTTCCTCGCCGTAGACGTCGAAGAGGCGGCGTGCGGCCGGATCGGTATCGTACCGCCCGGCAACCTCCCGCGCACCGGTCACCGTCTGGCCGGTCAGGTCTCTATAACGGCGGATAATTCCGCGGGTCGAGAACATTTCGTCCGCGATTCCGCCGCCGAACGGCAGACAATAGACCCAGCCGTTCGCAGGCACGTCAGCGCCCGAAGTTACCAATTTACGATCGGCAACAAAGCCCGATCCGACGCCGGTCCCGAGCGTTAGGGCCACGACGCGCCGGGCATCGCACGCCGCGCCGCCGAGACACTCGCCCAGCGCAAAAGCCGATGCGTCATTGACATAACGGAACTCTTCGACACCGGATTGCCGCAACAGCGGAAAAAGCGACTCCGAAATATCGAGACCGTAAATCCGCTCGAATTTATCGACGCCCCGGATCAGCGAAACGCCGTGTTCGTAGTCGAACGGGCCGGGAAAGGCAAATCCCAGCCGGCGGACAGCCTTCAGGCCGGAAGCCGCAATGCTCCGCCGGATGTTGTCCGCCCATGCGTCCAGAATCTCCCGGGCTCCGGCGTCGCAATCGACTTTGCCCGAGACAGGTTCCCCGCAGATTTTCCCCGTCGCCAGATCGACCATGGCCGAACAAATATGACTGCCGCCTATATCAGCGCCGACGGCGTAACGTTCCATGTCGTTTGATATCATCGTATCCGTACAAATTTCTTTATCGGGCGCCGCAGTCCCGGAGACATACTGTCTCCGGGACCCGGCATCCTGAACCCGCCTAGCGGGCAATCGTGGTAATTTCTTTAATCGTCGTGTAATTGTAGCGGTTGGTGCCGTCGAACTGCTGCGTCGTCCGCGCGCCGAACCGCAGGAAATACTTCCGCGAATAGGCCGGGAACGGCGTGTAGATCTTGTCCGGCCCCAGATCGGGCACTATGACGCCTTCGGTCTGGAATTTGAGCAAGTCGGGCGTGAAGCCGCTGGGCTGCCCCGTGCGAATCGTGATGACCTGATCGAACGGATTGGGTATCAGTTTGATGAGATCTGAAGTGATACGGGTCGAATAGTTGGGGCTGTAGCTGAAGTCCCCGACATACATATTCTCGTTTACGAACAGCCACGCCTCGGCCAAGTCCTGCTGGTAGGCCGGATTATCCGTTCCGCGCAGGATCTTCACCTTCACGTCCACGGTTCCGTCGGCGTTCACCACCGGCTCTCCGACCCACTCCACACGCAGCAGGGGTTCCACTTCCCAGGTCTTCTCGGTAGTGCCCGAGATCTTGATCCGCTCTTCGTCCAGCGGAACGAACGCGCCCGAAGGGGTGATGCCGTATTCGCCCTTGAAAACCTTGGTGTTGTTGAACGTGCCGTCCATCTTGACGTTCATGTCATAGGGCTGGGGGTTGTCGCTCCAGCTGTACTCCATCATGCGGATACGGATACCCGTATTGCCGATGGCCGTCTGGAACGGCTCGCCCGTCTGCTTGTCGATGAACTTACCACGGAAAGTCTCCTGCGGCTCGTTGTAATTGTCTTTGCTGCACGAAGCTGCGAGCAACGGCAGCGAAAAGAGCAAAAGATATATATACTTTTTCATATCGATCGGTTTTTATGCTATCCGGATTAGAAACCGGGGTTATTCTTAAGATTGGGGTTCTTAGTCAGTTCGCCCGACGGCAGCGGCTGGTAGTAGTAGCGGGTGTCGTAGGTGAAGATGTAGCTATGCCCAGATCGCGGCTCGGTGAAGCGCACGTCGAAGAAGTATTTGTTGACGTCCGTTGCGAAGAAGGGCATCAGGATACGATAACGCGTGGTGTTCTGCTCGTCGTAGAAGATGCGCCAGCGCTTGAGGTCCCAATAGGTCTGGTTCTCGAAGGCCAGCTCCTTGCGGCGTTCGCGGCGCACGATATCGACCGAATTGAGATCGGCGGCCGAGGCCAGCTGTTCAGCGCCCGCCCGTTCGCGGATGAGGTTGATGCAACGGAAAGCCTCGTCGCGGTAGCTGTCGCCGTCTTCGGAGGTCGTCTTGCCGAGCTGGGTCAGCTCGTAGGCGGCTTCGGCACGGTTGAGCAGGACCTCGGCGTAACGCATGTCGATCCAGTGCTGCGTGGACTTGCCGCCCGAATTATTCTCCAGATCGGGATCGAGGTACTTGCGCAGGTAGGTGCCGCCGATGTTGCCGAAGTTCCAGCCGTTCACCGGACCGTTGAGACCCGTAATGAGCATCGACGTGACGGGCGCAGCCCCCGGATAAGGGGTATAGGGCGACTTGAGCTGAACGGCAGGACCGCCGTTGAAGGCTCCGGTCAGCTGCACGTCTTTGAGTCCCAGGGTCTCGTAGGCTGCGGTTTCACCCTCCCGGATCAGGCGGGAGATACCTTTGCCCTCTTCCACCTTGCCGGTGTAGAGACCACGGCGGATTTCGATATACTGGTCCTTGAACTTCGACATGGGAAGGATGACCGTACCCAGCAGGCGCGGCTCGGCGTTGGCAAAGGCGTCCATCGGGTTGTCGTATAACTTGTAATAGCCGTTTTCGTCGAGGAATCTGAACTTGCCGTCGGCACCCAGTTCGACGCCGTCGAACATCTCGATAAAGTCGACCGTGGGACTTACCTCCGAGTCGTTGCCGCCCGTCGAGATCGAGCGCGGCACTACCGAGTTGTCGTAGTCGTGCGTCAGGAATTTCTCCTTGTAGTAGCGGGCGTAGATGGTCTCGGTGTTGGCATTGCTTTCATCGAGGAACAACGCCGCAAAATTCTCGGCCTGCGCGTCGCGGTTGCCGGCGGCCCATTTGGCCTTATAGAGCGAATAACCGCCCTCGTCCACGATCTTCGAGGCTTTGTAAGCCGCTTCGAAATAATCGGCGGCCCGTTCGGCGGGAATGCCGCAGATGCGTTTGCCGAGGTGTTCTTCGCTGACGGTGTTGTACTTGGCGATCGAGCCGGCATAGAGCATGGCGCGCGACTTAAGGGCTGCGGCGGCATAGCGGGTGGCACGGCCGGAATCGTTCTTGTCGGGCAGGCCGGCGATAGCTAGGTCGAGGTCCTGTCCGATAAAGTCCCAGCACTCCTCTTCGGAAGCACGCGGAGTCCATGTATCCTCCAGCGTAGCGTTGGCCGGGTAATCGATCACATAATCGAGCTTCGGAACGCCGCCCAGACGCTTGACCATTGCGAAGTAAACATAGGCGCGGATGAAGTATGCCTCGCCCAAGACCATATTGTAATCGCTGTCCGAAAATCCGCTTTTGTATTTCGGGAGACCTTCGATAAGAAGGTTGATTTCGCGGATCGTTTTATAAGCGGCGTCCCACATATTGCTGCCGGGTTCGGGGAAGAATCCCTGCGTATCGCGTCCTACGGCTTCGCCCGTGGCACAGCACATCTGGCGGTGCATGATGCCGTTGTCGTTCAGACCGCGTTCGAAACTATACCGGAAATCCTCCATAGGCAGGACACTATACAAGCGTGCGAGGTAACTCGTCGCACCTTCGACGTTGCCGAAGATATCTTTTTCGTTAAAAATATTTTTCGGCGGTATTTCCAAATCGGTACACGCGGCGAATGCGCCCGCGCAAAGAATCAGGAGATAATATTTCAGACGTTTCATTTTTTTGCTTTTTTTAGAATTTAACGTTCAGTCCGATAGTATAGGTCTTGTTGATCGGATAGAAGTATCCCATATTGCTGGCCCCGCCATCCGACGGATGAATGTAGAACTCCGGGTCGAGATAATCCAGACCTGTGATCGTCAGCAGATTGTAGGCGCTGGCGTAGATCCGGACATTCTCGATACCCACCTTCGTCAGCCACTTTTTGGGCAGCGAATAACCGATTTCGAGGTTCTTCAAACGCAGGTAGCGGGCATTCTGCAATGCATGCTCCGAATTGGGGTTGGCCGTCGAACCCGTATAGCCGTATTCGCCGGAGACCCACTTGGTGGCGGGATCGTAGGGATTGGCCGTCGGATCGGTCGGATGCCAGCGGTCCAAATGTTCGCTGATGGCGTTGGTACGTGACCAAAGCGGCTCCTGCAGAAACTCGCGGGCAATGATGTAACGGTTGCCCGAACCCTGCCAGAGCATCGAGAAGTCGATTCCTTTCCACGATGCGCTGATCGTCAGACCGAAATTGACCATCGGAACCATATCCGTGTAGCCGATCGGATGTACGTCCAGGTCGTTGATCCAGCCGTCGCCGTTCCAGTCTTCGTAAAGATAATCTCCCATCACGCTGCCGCGGCCGACATAAACGGGATTGTAGTAAAGCTGATCCCAGCTTGTGATACGCCCGCCTTCGCCGTAACCCCACCAGATGCTGTTGAAACGGTCGTTGTTGTTCTGACGCCAGTTCAGGAAGGAGTTGCCCGACTCGGCACGCTCGTAGTAGAGCGTCTTGCGGCGCGTGAACGAAACATTGCCCTTGACCGCATAGGAGAAATCGCCGACGCGGTTACGGTGGCTCAGCTCAAGTTCGAAACCGGTATCCCGATCACTGTTAAGATTCTCTTTCGGCAGACTCGCGCCCACGCTGCCCGGAAGGCTCAGGTTTCGCGTAGCGTACAGTCCGTCGCGGCGCCGGCGGAAATAGTCGAAGGTCAGGCCGAGTTTGCCGTTCCATGCGCTGAAATCCAGACCGATGTCAAGCGTTTTAAGAGTATACCAAGTGATTTTTTTGTTGGCAATGTCTTTAGGTACGGAACCATTGACATAATCTCCGCCGAGGATCGCTCCTCCGGAGGGATAGGTAAAGCCCGTCAGGAACTCGTAATATAGGCCGGTGTCGTCACCCGTCTTACCGTACGATGCACGGATTTTCAGGTTCTCGATGAAGTCGAGCGAAGACTCTTTCCAGAAGTTTTCCTCCGAAATACGCCATCCGACGGATACCGAGGGGAAGAAGACCCAGCGCAGGTCACCCGACGGAAAGCGCGACGATGCGTCGTAGCGGAAGACGAATTCGGCGAGATACTTGCCGCCGAAGTCGTAGTTGAAACGGCCTGCCAGCGACTGATATGCATAATCGTAGAGCGCTCCGGCGGTATTCGACTGGTTGAACTGCTGCGTTTCGCCGTCGCCGACGAATACCTCATCCTTGGGCAGCAGCACTTCGCGGCTGCCGTAGAAGTTGTCGCCCACTCTGTGCTGATCCTCGAAGAGCAGCATGCCCGATACGGAATGGCGGCCGAAGGTGCGGTCATAGCCCAGCTGTACGTGCCACTGGCGGTGTTCCTTGCCGTAATAGTTGCGCTGCACGAAATAATCGTGCGCGTCTCCCTTCAGGAAGCTGGTCGCGGCTCCGGTGGAGGTATAAGTGTTGAACGCCTTTCTGTAGAACTTGTTGTCGTTCATGATGTAGTCGTAGCTGAAGAAGCCCTTGGCATACAGACCCGGCAGGAACGGCATGTCCCAGCGCAGCGAGAAGGCAGACTGGAACCAGCGGCTGATCAGGCTCTGGTATCCGTTGGCGTCCTTGTCGATCATGGCCAGCGGATTGACGATACCCGTGTTGTCGTCCTTGGTATGGTACATGGTCTGCTCGTCGTCATAGTAGAACGGATCGAGCGGGGTGAAGAGCCACGTGCTACGCACGATGTCCGAAGAGGAGAAGTTGCTCATCTTCTTCTCATCCATATGACCTGCGAGGTTGACGTCGAGGGTCAGGTTCTTGGCGATCTTCGCGTTGATGTTGGCGCGCAGCGTGTATTTGTCATAGGTAATCGGGGTGTGCTGCAGGAAACTCTCCTGATACTGGTAACCGAGACTGGTATAGAAGGTGACCTTATCGTTGCCGCCGCTGGCGCTCACCGTATGCTGAGTCTGGGGCGCCGAATTGCGGAAGACGGCCTCTTTCCAGTTATAGGACTTCTTCTCGCCGTTGCGGTAGGCGGCGATATCCTCCTGGCTGTACTGCGGAACAGGCGACATGTTGTCTACGGAGTGCATCGTGTATTTCTCGTTGTAGAGCGTCATCCAGTCGGCCGCCCCCACGAGATCGGGGAAATTCGAAGGCCGCTGCCACGACATATTGCCCGAATAATTGATATTGACCCGGCCCTTGTTGCCTTTCTTGGTGGTGATAAGCACCACGCCGTTACCGCCCTTCACGCCGTAGATGGCTGCCGACGCATCCTTCAGCACCGAAACCTGCTCGATATCTTCGGGATCGAGCCGCGCCATGTTGTCGCGCGGCACACCGTCGATCACGATAAGCGGCGCACCGAATCCGCGGATGTCCATCGAGGTATTGAACTGACCCGGTTCGCTGGAGTTCTGCCTTACGCGGAGTCCCGCTACCTTGCCGGTCAGCATGTTCTGGACGTTCTCGTTCTTGGTCGTGATGATCTCGTCGTTGTTGATGGCAGAGATGGCTCCCGTAAGGGACGCTTTTTTCTGAGTGCCGTAACCTACGACGACCAGTTCCTCGATTTCGAGGGCGTCGTTTTCAAGCACGAAGTCATAAGTGGTCTTTCCGGCAACGACTTTGGCCGACTGCTCGGCGTATCCGACGAAACTCACTTTCAGCACCGAGCCGGGAACGGCCTGCAGCGAAAAGCTGCCCGTCGTGCCGGTTACATCTCCCTTTTGGGTCGTGGTGTCGAAAACCGTGGCTCCGATCACCGGCTGCCCGGAAGCGTCCTTGACGGTACCCGATACCGTAAAGGGCTCTCCTTGCGCGCGGGTTTCGAGGGCCGCGAAAGCCAACGCCACGCACATACAAACCTTTAGCAGGTTCAAGAAGTTAGTACAAATTTTCATACGTTTTGTTTTTAAGTGGTTGGGTTCAAAAAAACTCCGGCCCGACACGGGGTCCGGCCGGAGCCGGGAATTCAGATTTCCTTTTTCAACATAAGCGGTTTATAATTAGGTCGTAATCGGTGTCGTTATTCCGTCAGCGACGTGTTGGGTTCCGGGGCGAGCGTGATTTTCAGGCGGCCGCCGCGCACCACGTCTGCGAAAGGCAGCTGCACGCCCGTCAGGGGTTTGCCGTCGAGCTGCGCAGAGCCGATATAATAATTCTCCGGCGTATTGCCCGCGGTCTCGATCACGAATTCGCGGCCTTCGTAATAATCGGGATTCAGGCTGATCGTAACCTTGTCGAAAAGCGGACTGCCGAGCTGGAACGACGGATCGGGAGCCGTCAGGCCCTTCACGTCGAAGAGTCCCATCGAAGCCATGACGTACCATGCGCCCAGCTGTCCCTGATCCTCGTCCTGGCCGTAGCCGTAGCCGTGAATCTCCTCCGTACCGTAGAATTCGTTGCAGATCGTGCGCATCCACTTCTGCGAGAGCCACGGTTTGCCCGAGAAGTTGAACAGGCCCGAAATATGGAGGTTCGGCTGGTTGCCGTGGTTATAGTAGGTATGCAGTCCCGCAAAGGCGTCGATGGTCTTACCGCCGCCGAAGACGTTTTCACGCGAGATCAGGAACGTGCTGTCGAGCCGGTTGTTGAACTCCTCGCGGCCGACCATCTCAACGAGTCGGTCGATATCATGGGGGACATAATAGGTGTACTGTACGGCATTGCCTTCCTGAAAGCCCACCCACGGCGCATAGGGATCGAAGTCGGCGATAAACCGCCCCTGCTCGTCGCGCGGACGCATCAGCTTGGTCTCGGGATCGAAGAGCAGTTTCCACCCTTCGGAGAGTTTCGAAAGCTGCCCGTAATCGGCTTCATGTCCCAGCTGGCGGGCCATCTGAGCCACGGCATAGGCGCTGAACGAATATTCGAGCGTATGCGAGGCCGAGAAACCCGAACCGCGGGGCGTGGTCTGCATGTGCAGTTCCGTCGAATAGGGCGAGTAACCGCGCTCGACGAACTGCCCCACATCCAGCTTGCCGGCTCCCGCGGGACGGCCTTCGCTGCCCAGTTCGTTCTTGCGGGCGGCTTCATAACCGAGCGCCACGTCGAAATTGCGGATGCCGCAGTTGTAGGCCGCCGCGATGGCGAGGCCCGTAAAGTTGGTGCCCACGCCCGAAACATACTTGCTGCATGCGATGCCGTCGCCCAGCCAGCCGGCGTCCTTGTAAACCAGCAGCTGGCTCGAAATCCAGTCGGCGTAATATTCGGGATAGGCGATGCTCCACAACTGGGTCAGGTTCCAGAATCCGCCCCAGATGGCATCGGTATTATAGTGGTTATGCAGCGGGTTGCCGGCGGGGTCGAGCGGAATCTGCCCTACCGTCCCGTCGTTCGCGGGATAGGCCCCGTTCACGTCGCTGGCCAAGCCGCGTCCCAGCACGGCATGGAACAGGCCCGTATAGAATTTGACCCGGTCCTCCTGTTTGCCGCCCTCGACGCGGATGCGTCCGAGCGCCTCTTCCCAGGCTTCGTTTGCGGCCAAGAGCGCCCCGTCGAAATCCAGATCGGCGGCTTCGGCCTGCATGTTCAGGCGGGCGTTTTCGACCGAAGTATACGACAGGCCGATCTTCACGCCGACGTCCTGACGCGCACGGGTATCGAAACGCAGGTACAGCCCGGCGCCCGCTCCCGTACGGCTCCGCTCCCCGGCAAAAACCTCTTCGCCGCAGAAAGCGCCCCACGACGCAGGTTCGGCATCCACGACGGCGCTGAAATACATCTTCACGACGGCTCCTTTCTGATAAATGTCCACATAAACGGGTTCGGTCACCACCCAGCCCTCGATACGGCCGTCCTCGGTAAAGGTCACCGAAGCGTCGCGCGCAGGACCGCTTTCGCCCATCTTCGTGCCGATGTTGAAGATCAGGTTGGCCTCTTCCGAAGCGGGGAACGTATAGCGGTGGAAACCGACGCGCTTGGCAGCCGTCAGTTCGGCTTTCACACCGTAGTCTTTCAGCAGTACGGAGTAATAGCCCGGACGCGCCACCTCGTCTTTCTTGTCGAAGCGCGAACGGTAACCCGCATCCGGATCGTCGAGCGGACCGGGAACAGTCTGCAGTGCGCCGACGGTCGGGGCGATCACCACGCCGCCCACCTGAAATTCGTGGAAATTGGCGAAACCTTCGATCGAAGTATGACGGGCGTCGTAGCCCACAGCCTGCCAGCCGCCGGGATTTCCGAGGTGGCCGTCGGTGGTCGGCGCCAGCTTCGCCATGCCGAACGGCACCGCCGCGGGCGTAAAGAAGAACCAGCGCGAATGGGCCGTTCCGATACGGGGATCGACATAGCCGGTCAGCGGTTCGGGCGCCGCGCAGGAGGTCATGCAGGCCGCCGCCAGGGAAATCAGGGATAAAAACAGTCTATTCATAGGTAGTTTGGTTTATTCGGTTTCGACTTTGAGCATCAGGTACTCGAAGGGCTTCATCCAGAACGAACGGTCGTCGAACGGTGCGAGGGGCTGTTCGCGGTAGTCGCAGACGCTCACCCGGCAGGCCTTCATCCGGTCCCAGACGAATGCGGAGTGTACGCTCCGGCCGCCCATATTCTGCAGGCGCACGATATAGCCCGTCCCGTCCGCCGAGGGCGCAATGCCCGACACGGCGATCCGGTTGCGGCCTTCGAGCCGGAACAGCCGGCCGACAGGCTCGGCTCGGCCGCTTTCGACGGCGATCAGCGGCTGTTCGCGTTCGGCGCCGCGCTGTTTGTGTTTCAGGTCGTACGGATCGCTGATCTGCAACGAATAGCGGAAGCAGGCCACGCCGCCCTGCGACGCCTTGTAGTTGGTCCGCCACGTATTGTTCATCACCCACGAATAGACCACGGGCGAAATCTGCGCCGAGGGCCACCAGCCGTAGCCGTGGCGGGGATTGAGGCGGTAATCTTCGCCCGAAGGAGTGCCCAGCTCGACGAACGGGGCGTCGAGGGTGGTCAGGCATACGGCATGTTCCAGATCGCCGACGGCCATGCCGTTCAGCAGCGAATAGTAGTGCTTATTGACGCCCGCGAGCTGTTCGCGCTCGGGGTGCATCTCGCTCATGGCGAGGTCCATCGTGATTTCGGGATGCGCGAAGTTGAACGGGAAGACGAAACGCACGCTTTCGTGTTCCAAAATATCCTGCTTATCGACCGTATTGCGGATATCGACGCGGCCGAGTCCCCTGTAAACCGTCACGTCGCGCCAGAGGGCATTGCAGCCGGGAGCGTCGGAGACGATGCGCAGGGTCGCGGCGACGGGACCGTCGTCGAGCGTTTCGACGCCCGTTACCCGGTCGATGCCCCGCGGATCGGCGGCGATGCGGCCCGAATAGATATAATCGTTGAGTCCTTCGCCTGCGGCATATTCGTAATCGGCGCCCGCGGCCTTCAGCGAGCGGATCGTACCCTTCGCCGGATCGATCGCAACACGCACCAGCCCGTTGTCGAGCGTATTGCCGTCGATCATCGAAACCGGAGCCGCAGGCCTCTTCTTCGCCTTCGCGGAAGTTTTGGCCGGAACGATCCGGTAAACGGACGACGAAAGCGCGGGCACCTCTTCGGCCAGGAAGATCCAGTTGCCGTCGTGCAGGCGCTGAACGGCGACCGGCTCTCCCGAAGGAGCGAGCAGCCGTTTGCCTGTGAGGTCGGCCGCCACGGTCACGACATCCGTACGGGGCCAGAGGTTCGTATTGAGTACCTGAACATATCCCTCCCCGGCCGTCACGCCGGCTATCGCTTCGTCGTAGAGACGGCGCGACTGCACGTCGGCGCTGTCAGCGTACATCTTCTTGCCGGCCCACAAGTCTTTCGTAAACTGCGAATAGGGATCGGGACCGCTGGCCGACGCGCCCCACGTGTGTTCGGAGAAGAGCAGCACGTTTTTCCAGGCTTCGGTGAATCCGGCGGCGGGATAATCGCCCTCGGGAGCGAGCATGCTCCAGAGGATTCCAGTACGGGTCAGACGGGCGGCGCTCTCGCGGTTCATCGCCGTCTCGCGGGCCGTCGAGGAGGCGCCGTCCTCCCACGTCGGGGTCATGTCGCCCCCGTAGGTGGGCAGATGTTCGCCGTACTGCTCTTCGAACGCCGTGAAGAACTCCTTGGTCGTCGTGATGCGGAACTGCGGCGAATCGTAACGTTCGTTCCATGCGCGGATTA